>NZ_JANQDA010000006.1:0-89190 GCF_024723655.1 Campylobacter sp. RM5063
GAAAATGATAAATTTGTTTTAGAGATATTATAAAGCTTATAAAAAGTAATTTTTAAGTAAAATTACTTTTTACTTTCAAAAGATTATTATCAAAAAGAGTATTTATGGCAAGCAAACAACTTTCACTCAAACATCTTAGTATGCCTATATTGCTTGAAATGTTTTTAAGATATTTTTCTTTGATTATCAACACCGTGATGGTTTCGCAGTATTCTAACTTTTTAGTTGGAGCCATGGGTGCGGGTAATCAAGTAGCAGATTTATTTATCATTATTTTTAGTTTTTTAAGTGTGGGTTGTAGTGTAGTGATCGCTCAAGCTTTAGGGGCTAAAGATTACACTCTAGCAAGAAAGGCAATTTATCAAAGTCTATTTTTAAACGCCTTGCTTGGTTTTGTGTGCGGAAGTTTGATTTTATGGTATGGAGAGTTTTTACTCTATCTTTTACAAATTCCAAATGAACTTTTAAAGAATAGTGAAATTTACTTGCATATGCTTGGAATTTGTTTGTTTTTTGATGCTATGGGTATAGTTTTGGCTGCTATTATTAGGGTGTATAATATGGCTTATTGGGTTATGTTTACTACCTTATTGATGAATGTTGTGATATTTATAGGAAATTTTTATGTATTACATTTTACAAAGTTAGAGCTTTTTGGGGTAGGGCTTAGTAATATACTTGGGCGTTTGGTAGCCTTTGGTATGCTTGTAGCAATACTTAGTTTTAAACTCAAAATTCATCTTAAAATTAAAGAGATGATAAGCCTTGAAAAAGTGGTACTTAAAAAGATTTTTAATATCGGTGGTTTTGCAGCAGGAGAGCATTTGATATGGTTTATACAATACACCATAGCTTTTGCTTTTGTAGCAAGTTTAGGTAAAGAAAACTTAAGTGTTCAAACGATTTATTTTCAAATTTCTTTGCTTATCATGCTAGTAGGGCAAGCCATAAGCGTGGCAAATGAAATTATCATAGGTAAATTAGTCGGCGCAAAATACTTAAATGTAGCCTATAAACATACTTGGATAGCTTTATATTTTAGCGTGGTAGCAAGTGCTTTTGTAGCTTTGCTTAATTATGTTTTGCAAGATTTTACCATGGGTGTGGTAAAGCTTGAAGAAAGTTTAAAAGAACTTATGATACCACTTTTTACTCTTTCAATTTTCTTAGAAATCTCAAGAACTTTTAATATAGTCATGGTGAATTCGCTAAGAGCAAGTGGTGATGCGAGATTTCCGTTTTTAAGTGGAGTGGTGTTTATGCTTGGGGTTTCTTTACCGGTTGGTTATGTGCTTTGTTTTTATGCTGGACTTGGAATTTTAGGAGTTTGGATAGGTTTTTGTGCAGATGAGTTTTTGCGCGGTATAGTAAATTCATATAGATGGAAAAGTAAAAAATGGCAAGGCAAAGCACTAGTATAAAAGGAATTTTAGAATTTAAAGAATTTCGTTTTGCTTTTGAAAAGAAAAAACTTAAATATCTAAGACTTAGGATAGACAGGGATTTAAATTTCAAACTTAGCATACCGCTATATTATGAGCAAAGAGATGTTTTAAGATTTTTAGAAAAAAATGAAAGTTGGATTAGAGCCAAAGAAAAAGAACTTTCTTTAAAAAGAGTAGTTTTAGCAAGTGATGAATTGTATTTTTTAGGTAAAAAATACAAGCTAGTTTTTAACGAAAATCATAAAAAAGTTCTTATAAAAAAAGATAAAATTTTTGCAAAAAATCAAAAGTCCTTAGATCTTTTCTTAAGGCGTAGTGCTAGGGTGATTTTTGAGTATTTTATAAAAAAATGGCAATTTATCCACAAGAGAAAAGTACAAAGAATTTGCATTAAAGAAATGATTTCAAGATGGGGTTCTTGTAATCATCAAAAAGCATACATAAACTTAAATTTAAAACTCATGCAAAAACCTATAAAAGCTATAGAATATGTGATTTTGCATGAACTTACACATTTAATCTACCCACATCATCAAAAAGAATTTTATGATTTTTTATATAAATTTATGCCTGATTATAAAGCAAGAGAAGTTTTTCTAAAAAGTCTTATTTTTTAAGTATATTTTTAAGCTTTCCTTAGAATTAAAATTGTTATATTTATATTTTTAAAAATTTAATTTTAAGGTTTTAAACTTGCTTTTAGAAATTACTTTTGATTATAAATCTAAAAATGATATTTTTGAGTATTTGTTAGCTTATTATGCTAAAGATTATGTGTATGATTATGAGCAAAAAGATGAAAAAATCATCATTAAGATTAAAGGCGAAAAAGATGAAATTCAAGCCTTTTGTTCTAATTTAGAAAATATTAGCCATAGTGTTTTTTTAAACAAATTTGACTTAAAAGTTATAGAAGAAGATTTTACACCCATAAAAAAAGAAAAAACCTTTACTCAAAGAAGTTTTTTAACAAGACTTAATGCAAATGCTTATACTAATGGCGAGCTTTTAGAAAATGAATGGGGTATTTTTGTAGAAGAAGAATTTAAAATAGAAGAAGAATTTATAAAAATCACTAAAGAAAATTTCTACGATAATTTAAAAAAAGCCTTGGAAAAATTAAAAAACAAAGAAAAAATGCATTTTAAAAGTCCAAAAGGAATATATGCTTTTGAAATTTTTAATGAAGCATTGGATGATTTTTTAATACCTTGTGACCCAAAACATATCAATGCATTTTTTTCTTGTAATAACGAGCAATTTAAAATCTTAGCAGGGGTTGAAAAGCCTCTAATGAAACTTAAATTTAATGCTATTTTTAGACAAAATCATCAATTAAATCATGAATATTTTAAAATAAAAATATATGATAATCTTTTCTTGTTTGCTTTATGTTTTGAACTTGAAAAAGAAGGAATTAAGTTTTTAAATTTTAAAAAGCTAGAACATTTTGAAGATGATTTTGAAGTAGCTTTAATCGAAAATGAGCTAGTAGTTTGCAGGGGTTATGATTATATTTTACCTGAGTTTAAAAATTTGATTTTTCAAAAAGAAGATAAAAATTTTGCAAGAATTTCTTGTATATTGTCTGATTTTAAAGACAAAAAGCCTTTGCTTTTAGAACTTAGCAAAAGAAATGATGATATTATTTTACTTGATAAAGAAATCAATCTTTTAAAACTAAATTTACCAAAAAGCTTTGATGAGTTTTATGAAACTATAAGTCAAGATGATGTTGCTAAGAGATTATTAGCTAATTATGAAAAAGAATTTATTCTTGTGCGAAAAGAACTAAACATGGCTAATAATTTTTTTAATCTTTTTGGCATGGTAGGGATGATTTTAGAGCTTGGTAAAGACGAGAAAAAAGCAGCATTAGCACTTTTGGCCTTAGCAGATGAGAGTAAAATGGCAAAAGGTGTTAGAATAGACTTTAAGCTTAATGAGCAAAAAGAATTTGATTATACTAAGACCTTAAGAAGCGTAATGAGTTTTAAGCTTGCTGGAGTAGAAAATCAAATCATAGCCTTAGGCGTTGTTGAGAGTTTGGCGTATTTTTTAAGAGATTTATTTGATGATTTAAAGGCTAAAGAGCAAGTTGATTGTGCCGTGCTTAGTGGGAGCTTGTTTGAACATAAAAGCCTTAGTAAAAATGTATTTAAACACATACCATTTTTTAAGTTAAGCGATGTCCCACTTTGGATATGAAATTCATATTAAAGGGTTAGTGCAAGGCGTTGGCTTTCGTCCTTTTGTTTTTAATATAGCTAAAGAGCTTAATTTAAAAGGTGAAGTTTATAATAATAGCTTAGGTGTTGTTATAATCCTTGAGTGTAGCAATGATGAATTGGAAATTTTTAAAGAAAAACTTTTTGCTAATTTACCACCTTTAGCTAGGATAGATGATTTTAATTTTTCTTATAAAAAACTTCAAAAAACTTATAATGAATTTAGTATAAGTGCTTCACAAGATAGTGAAAAATTTAGCCCGATTTTAAGTGATTTTGCTCTTTGTGAGGATTGTTATAATGAATTTTATGATGAGAAAAATCCGCGTTTTAAATATCCATTCATCACTTGTACAAATTGTGGACCAAGATTTTCTATTATAAAAAAACTCCCATATGATAGAGTTAATACGACTATGGATGAGTTTAAAATGTGTTCTTTTTGTCAAAGCGAGTATGAAGATCCTACTAATCGTCGTTTTCATGCCCAACCACTCTCATGCCCAAAATGTAAAATTACTATTTTTTTAAAAGATAAAAATCAAAATATTTTAGCCAAAGATGAAAAAGCTTTTATCTTGCTTGCAAAGCTTTTAGAAGAAGGTAAAATCATAGCTTTTAAAGGTATGGGTGGGTTTCATTTAATTTGTGATAGCACAAATGAAAATGCTATAAATGAACTTAGAATACGCAAAAATCGCCCTAAAAAGCCTTTTGCTATCATGGTAAAAGATCTTAAAATGGCTCAAGAATTAGCTTTTATTAATGAAGCTGAAGCAAAACTTTTAACTTCAAATTTAAAACCCATAGTTATTTTAAATAGCAAAAATATCCATAAAAGCTTAGCACCAGATACCAATAAAATAGGTATTATGTTAGCTTATATGGGAACGCATTTAATGCTTTTTGAACATTTTAAAAAACCTATCATTGCAACAAGTGCTAATTTAAGTTCACAAAGCATTATTTATGAAGAAACAAAACTTTTAGAGCAACTTAGTGATGTATTTGATTTTTATCTTGATTATGATAGAACAATACACAACTCAAGCGATGATAGCATTGCTCAAGTTATTAGCGAAAAAACTATGTTTTTAAGGACTTCAAGAGGCCTTAACCCACTTTATATCAATACAGCAAGTATTTTTAATACAAAAGAAAATATTTTAGCTCTAGGAAGTGAGTTAAAAAACGAATTTGCTTGTTTTTTTAAAAATCAAATTTTCATTTCTCCTTATATAGGCGATATGAAAAGTTTAGACATACAAGAGAGATTTTTTAAAATTTTAACTTTCTTTCAAAACTCTTATAAACTAAATTTTGATCAGATTTTAAGCGATAAGCACCCGCAATTTAACTATGTAAAAGAATTTAGAGATTATAAAAATTTTCGCGTGCAACATCACTATGCACATTTGTGTGCTTGTTTATTTGAACACAAAATTTACAAAAATAATGTTTTAGCCTTTGTTTTTGATGGAACAGGTTATGGAGATGATGGAAAAATTTGGGGTGGGGAGATTTTTAGAGCGAGTTTAAAAAGCTATGAAAGGCTAAATCATTTTAAAAATTTCAAACTAATTAATGCAGATATTAAAAATATCGCAAATTTAGCTTTAGCTTTAATTTTTGATTTTAATTTAGAAAGCAAAGCTAGCGAGTTTTTAGCTAAATTTTCTCAAGTAAAATTAAATAATCTTAAAAAAATTCACACTCAAAGCTCTTTATATACGAGTTCTCTTGGTAGGATTATCGATGCTTTTGGCGCTTTTGCTTTTGATATACAAAAGCTTGATTATGAAGCACAAACTGGGCTTTTGATGGAAAAATATTATGATAAAAATTTTGATTATAGTTACAAATTTGACATCAAAGAAAAAGAAATTTGCTTTAAAAATGCTTTTTTGCAAGCTTTAGAAGATAAAGATAAAGTTAAAATTAGCACAGGTTTGCTTAATGGCATTGCAAATTTAATTATAGAATATTCAAAAGATTTTAAAGAAGAAGTGCTTTTATGTGGTGGGGTATTTCAAAATAAAACCTTGCTTGAAATTTTAGATCGAAAAAATTTTGCTTATAAAACTTCTTTGCAATTTCCTTGCAATGATAGTTCTATCGCACTTGGGCAACTTGTGCATTATTTATCTTTAAAAACTTAATAAAACTCATATTTTTTTAATACTTTTTTATATACAATAAAATAAAAATATAAAGGAAAGATTATGTGTAAAGATTGCGGTTGTTCTATTAATGGACATGAACATCATCATGATCACCATCATGAAAATCCAGCATTAAAAGATGAAAAAACTATTAATGTTATTAGTAAAATTTTATCAAAAAATGATCATCAAGCAGCTCATAATAGAGAGCATTTTAATGAGTATAATACTCTTTGTATTAATTTAATGAGTTCCCCAGGAAGCGGTAAAACAACGCTTTTAGAAGAAACTATAAAAACTTTAAAAGATGATTTAAAAATAGCTGTGGTTGAAGGAGATTTAGAAACTAATAATGATGCAAATCGCATTATTAAAGCAGGAGGCTTAGCTCATCAAATTACTACAGGACAAACTTGTCATTTAGATGCTTTTATGGTGCATGAAGCTTTACATCATTTTAAACTTAGTGAACTTGATATAGTATTTGTTGAAAATGTGGGAAATTTAGTATGTCCTGCAAGTTATGATTTGGGCGAGCATTTAAATGTAGTTTTACTTTCAGTAACAGAAGGTAGTGATAAGGTAGAAAAATATCCAGTGATGTTTAGAAAGGCTGATTTATTGGTCATTACTAAAGCCGATTTGGCTCAACATTTTGACTTTGATTTCAAAGCAGCTTCTATGGCAGCTAAAAGGCTAAATCCTAAAATAGATATTATGATTTTAGATAGTAAAACAAAAACAGGATTTGATCTTTGGATAAATTATCTAAAAATGAAAAAGGAGCTTAACTAATGTGTCTTTCTATACCTTCTAAAATTTTAGAAATTGATGAGCTAAATTCAGCCATAGTAGAAACTTTAGGGGTTAAAAGAAGAGTAAGTTTGGATTTAATAAGCGAGCCTTTAAAAGTAGGCGATTATGTGCTTATACATGTGGGTTTTGCTATGGAAAAAATCGACACTCAAGCTGCACAAGAGAGTTTAAAAATTTATGCTGATATAGCAGAGAAAATGCAAAATGGACAAATCGATGAAAATGAAGGCGATATGGGGCTAAAAAATGGATTTAATTAATGATTTTAGAAATAAAGAAAGAATTTTAACCTTAAAAGAACTTATTGCTTCTAAAATTACTAAGCCTATTAATATCATGGAAATTTGCGGTGGACATACGCATAGTATTATGAAATTTGGTTTGCCTGATTTATTGCCAAAAGAAATTAATTTTGTTCATGGCCCAGGCTGTCCTGTGTGTGTTATGCCTAGAGAGCGTATTGATGTAGCTTTAAAGCTTGCAAGTATGCCAAATACTATCTTTTGTGTATTAGGTGACATGCTTAAAGTGCCAGGAAGTTATGAAAGCTTAATTGATCTTAGAGCTAAAGGGGCTGATATTAGAGCACTTTATACACCTTTGGATGTGATAGATATAGCTTTAAAAAACCCTGAAAAAAATATAATCTTTTTTACCATAGGTTTTGAGACAACTACACCTATGAGTGGGGTGATTATAGAAAAAGGTATAGCTTTAAATTTAAAAAATTTATTTTTTCATATTAATCATGTATTAGTTCCACCTGCGGTAGAAGCTATCATGCAAGATGAAAATGTAAAAATTGACGCCTTTTTAGGGCCTTCCCATGTAAGCGTTATCACAGGATCAAACATTTATGAACCTATTGCTAAAAAATACAAAACTCCTATAGCAGTGAGTGGTTTTGAGCCAGTTGATATAATGCTTAGTGTGTTAAATATAGTAGAGCAAATGAATGCAAATACTTTTGAAGTTTATAATGAATATCACAGAGTAGTTAGCAAAGAAGGAAATTTAAAAGCTAAGGCTTTAGTGGAAAAATACTTTAAACCTTGTGATTTTGAATTTAGAGGTCTTGGAGTGATTGTAAATGGCGGGCTTTGTCTAAAAGATGAATTTGCACACTTAGATGCTAGCAAAGTGTTTGATTGTAAAGTACAAAGTAAAAACGAAAGCAAGGCTTGTATTTGTGGTCAAATTTTAAGAGGCTTAGCTAAGCCTTACGATTGTAAGGTGTTTGCAAAAGCTTGCACTCCAAAAAATCCCATAGGTAGCTGTATGGTTTCTAGTGAAGGAGCTTGTGCGGCTTATTATAAATACTATCAAGATAAGGCATAAAATGAAGCAAATTACTTTAGCCCATGGTGGCGGTGGCGAAGAAATGAATGCTTTGATAAGTGAAATTTTTTCTATTTTTGAAAATGATGTTTTAAAAGAAGCAAATGACGCTGCTATTTTAGATGATTTGGCTTTTAGTACTGATTCTTTTGTATTAAATCCTATCTTTTTAAAAGATATAAATATAGGAAAATTAGCAGTTTGTGGTAGCGTAAATGATGTATTAATGGTGGGAGCAACACCACTATATTTATCATTAGCTTTAATTTTAGAAGAGGGTTTTGAGCTAGAAAAGTTAAAAATTATACTAAAATCTATAAAAGAAGAATGCGATAAAGCGGGAGTAAAGCTAGTTTGTGGGGATACTAAAGTTGTTTCTAAAAATAAAGGCGATGAAATATACATTAATACTTCATGTATAGGTAAAAATATACAAAAAATCAATACCAAAAACTTAAAAAGTGGTTGTAGTATCTTAGTTTCAAGGGATATTGGAGCTCATGGTTGTGCGGTTTTGGTTGAAAGAAATAATTTAGAGGCAAATATCCAAAGTGATTGTAAAAGCTTAAAAGATGAAGTTTTAACACTTTTAAATGCAAATATTTCCATAAAAGCAATGCGTGATGCTACGCGTGGTGGGCTTAGTGCAGTTTTAAATGAATGGACTAAACTAAGTAATTTAGAGCTTTTAATATTTGAAGAAAAAATCCCAGTTTGTGATGAAGTTTTAGGGGTTTGTGAGCTTTTTGGGTATGAGCCTTATGAGCTTGCAAATGAAGGAACTTTTATTATTTGTGTAGATAAAAAAGATGAACAAAAAGCATTAGAAATTTTAAAACAATTTAATACTAATGCAGCTATTATAGGTGAAATCACAGCTAATAAAAAAGCAAGAGTGGTTTTAGAAAATGCTTATGGAGCAAAACGCATTTTAGAAGCTCCAAAAGGCGAACTTTTACCAAGAATTTGCTAATGCATGAGTTAAGTATTACAGAATCTTTGCTAGAACTTTGTGAAGAATATGCTCAAGGAAAAGTTGTTGAAGAAGTGCATGTTAAAATAGGGCGTTTAAGTGGGGTTGAACCTCCACTTTTGCAAAGAAGCTTTGAAACTTTTAAAGAAAATAGCCCCTTATGTAAAAATGCTAAATTTATTATGCATATTCAAGAAGTAGTAGTTGAGTGTCAAAAATGCCATTTTAGTGGAGTACTTGAAAATAATATCTTTTGGTGCCCAAAATGCGAAGATAAAGATTTAAAAATCATAGATGGGGAAGAGCTTTATCTTATGCAGCTTGTTTTAAAAGAAAATGAGGATTTGGAAAATAATGACAAATAAGGAAATTATCTTAGGTGCGGGTTGTTTTTGGTGTACTCAAGCTGTGTTTGATGAAATCAAAGGCGTAGTTTATACAGAAGTAGGTTATAGCGGTGGTAAGCCAAATCCAAATTATGAAAGCGTGATAAATGGCGATGGGAATATAGAAGTAGCTAAGATAATTTATGATGAAAAACAAATTTCATTAGAAAAAATCTTAGAAATTTTTCTCAAAATGCACGATCCAGCAAGCTTAGATAAACAAGGAGCTGATGAGGGGATACAATATAGATCAGTTATTTTTTATCAAACTAATGAGGAGTTAAAAATTATTAGCAATTTTTTACAAAAAGCACAAAAATATTACACTAAAGACATAGTTACACAAGTTTTAAAACTAGAAAAATTTTATAAGGCTGAAAACTATCATCAAAAATATTTTAAAAATAATCCTAGCCAAGCTTATTGTAGATTTGTTATTGCTCCAAAATTAGAAAAGGTTAATTGCTAATATTGTTTTTAAGTATTTTTGCAGTTAGATTTAAAAGCCTTTTGCAGGCTTTTAAAATTTAGTGGCAACCACAACCACCACATCCACAACTTTGACTAAAGAAATTTTCTAAAGCTTGCATATTAGGAAGTTCTGTTACTTCATTTACTAATTCTTTATAAGCAACTACGCCATCTTTAATTACAAACACCGCTCTAGCTAAAATTCCCTCAAGCGGACCATCAGCCATTAAAACACCATATTTTTCACCAAATTCTTTATAAACAAAATCACTCGCAACAGTTAAATTATCTATACCTTCAGTTGAGCAAAAACGACCCATAGCAAATGGTAAGTCCATGCTAACTACGATTACTTCTACACCGCTTGCTGCTGCTTTTTTATTAAATTCTCTAGCTTCAGTTGCACATACTGGAGTATCAAGGCTTGGTACGCTGATAATAATTTGAGTTTTACCTTTTGGAGCAATTTCAACACCTGAAAGATCTTTGGCTTTTAAAGTGATATTTGGAGCTATGTCGCCAACTTGGATGTTGTTTCCTTTTAAATTTACTTTATTTCCTTTGAATAATACACTATTCATTTTTTCTCCTTGAATGATTTTTATTAATCATAATATAAAAAGATTAATAAAGTCTTATTTTTATTCTTCTTTGCACATACCTGCTTCGATTAGAAAACACGAGGGTTGATAATTGCTTTTTTTAATCTTATCATATTTTGCATAGCTTAAGTATAAAGTATCTTTAGCTCTAGTTACAGCTACATAAAAAAGCCTTCTTTCTTCTTCTAAACTTCCGCCCATGCTCATGAGTTTTTGGTTGGGAAATCTTCCTTGTGCAAGATCAATTATAAATACAAGTTCAAACTCAAGCCCCTTACTAGCATGTATGCTTAAAAGATTAACCCCACTACCACTACTCATTTCACTAGCACCAAGAGTAAGAAAGTTATAGTATTTATAATTATCACTATAATTTTTAGCAAGTTCTTTTAATACAAACATTTTCGCGTTGATTTTTTCTAAAATTTCATTTTTTTTATTTAAATCAACATTGGAATTTTTATTAGTCGCTCTTTTAGTTGCCAAAATATCACAAATTTCTTTAAAATAATCATTTTCTAAAATCAAATCTACAAGCTGGGTCGAGATTTTACACTCACTTGCTTTTTTAATAAAAAGATAAATTTTTTCAAGATTTTTTGCACAAAGCTCGTTGATTTTGGGTAAGCTTAAAATAGGGTGGGTGTTAAATTCGCTTTCTAAGTTAAATCTTGAAGGCGAGGCTAGCTCCTCAATATCATCAAAAAGTCCTAGTTGGTAACTTTGTTTTTTGTATTTTTTTAAATTTACGCTACTATCAGGATTTAAAAAGCCTTTAATTAAACTAGAATGTCCTAATTTTAATAAAGCATCAAAAATATCTTTTGCCAAAACCCCACCAACTCCTTTGGTGTATTCAAGTAAATGTATAAAAGCCATGATATCTTTTGGATTAAGCACGATTGCAAGCATAGAGCAAAAGTTTTTAACTTCCAAGCTTTCAAAAAAACTTCCTCCACCTTTTCTTTTGCTTGCTATGCCAAGTTCTCTTAAGGCTACTTCTACTCCATCTGCACTAGAATTGTTTCTAAAAATCACAGCAATTTCATCAAGATTAACCCCGCTTTGTAAGATTATTTTTGCTATGGTAGAGTATTGATCAAATAATTCATTAAAAGTTAGCAAACTTGGCGCTTTAAAATCTCCTTCTCTAGTTACAATTAATTCTTTAGGATATAATCTTTCATTGTTTAAAATAACCTTATTAGCTAACGCAAGTATATTTTTACTAGAACGATAGTTTTTATTTAAAGTAAAAATATTTGCATCGACAAATCTATCTTTAAAACTTCCTATAATAGAAATATCAGCCCCATTAAAAGCATAAATACTTTGATCATAATCACCCACACAAAACAAACTTTTACTTTTAAAAGCATCAATTAACGAGCCTTGCAAGGTGTTAGTATCTTGGTATTCATCTACTAAAATCTCATCAAATTCAAAATGATGTGAAGCTAAAACATGTTTTAATTTGATCAATAAATCATTAAAATCCACATAGTTAAAACGCATTTTTTCTTCTTCGTATTCTTTTAAAATATCTTCATAAATTTCAGCATAAACAGCTTGTTCATCATAATTTTGACAAAACCAATTATAAAATTCATCTAAGTTTGCATTAGTATTTTGAAATAAAGAATACACATCATACAAATAGCTTGGCATATAAGGTTTAGTATCGCTTAAATGATGAAAAGTACGTTTTTCAAAAATAGAACGCAAAAGAATTTTAAGCTCACTCGCAGGTTTTAAAATAATATCGTGATTTAACTCTTTAAGTAGAGAATAAGCAGTACTATGAAAGGTTCCAGCTGTGATTTTTGAAGTAATGCTTTTATCAAAATACCTACTAAGTCTTTCTATCATCTCTTTACTAGCTTTGTTTGTAAAGGTTAGAAGCATAATTTTTTCAGGCTTTATACCATTTTGAAGTAAAAAGGCTATTCTTGCAACTATAGTTGAAGTTTTACCCGTGCCTGCACTTGCTATAATTAGATTGTGTCCAAAAGGAGCACTAGCGGCTTTATATTGTTCTTCATTTAAACGCGATAAAGGCATGAATTTCCTAGTTTAAAATTATATTTTGTATATCATTAAAATAAAAATGATTAACACCATCTTTATATTCATAATAAAGCGTGAGTTTATGAGAATCTAAAATAGTCTTAACAATGTATAATCCAAGTCCAAAACTATCTTTATTTTTCTTGCCTTGCGTAAAGGCTTGAGTGTAGTATTTCAAGTCTTTATCTAAGGCTTTTCCTTTGTTTTTAAAGCAAAGATAATCTTTAGTTATTTCTATAGTAACGCAATTTTCATCAGAGTATTTTGTCGCATTATCTATCATGTTTTTCATTGCAGTGGTAAAAAGTTTAAAATCTACATTGACACTAAAACTTTCTTTTATACTAATTTTTACCTTTTCATCATCACTCATAGCTATATCTTTAGCTTCATCTAAAAGATCTAAGATATTGTATTTTTTTAAATTAATCAAACCAGCACCCGAAGTAATTTGCTCAATGGCTGCAAATTCATTAATCAAAATCTCTAAACGATTAAAAGCACCCACTAATCTTTCTTTATATTTGCTATCTTCAAGCATTTCTAAAGTAATTAAACCTTTAGTAATGGGGGTTTTTAGCTCATGCATAATATTTCTTAAGAAAAACTGCCTTGAAGTGTTTAGTTTTTGAATTCTTAAAATAGACTCATAAAAGGCTGTTGCTACTTGAGAAATTTCATCATTTCCCTTGCTAACATTTTGAATTTCATTGAGTTTATTTTCGCCAAATTTATCAATTTGTCTTTTTAAAGCTCTAAGTGGTTTTAATTTTTTAATGATAAAAATATATAAAATCAATAAAACCATTACTACTATACTAGCAATAAGCTTGATCACAAAATAACGATAACCTTGATATTCTAAATCTTTATATAAATAAAGCTTACCATCAAAGATGATTTTTAAATACACATTATCTTCTAAAGTAATGATTTCAACTACACCTGTACTAGTTTGAGCCCGTGCTATAGTTTCAGCTTTATAGATGATTTGTCTTATGGCTGATGGAGTTGTTAATTCTATCATTTTGTAATTTTTTGTTTGCTCATAAAATTCTCTTTCACTAATCACATGATTAAAATATAATAATCTTGCATTAGCTATAAAAGAATATTTTGCATTAAGCTCATTAGTGTAATTTTGTTGATCATATTTTATAAGCCATAAAAAAGCTAAAATTACACTAACGCTTGCAAGTAAAAAAACAAAGGTTATAGTATAAAAAATTGATGATTTATTCATTGAGTTAATTTATACCCTATGCCTCTGATTGAATGAATGTATTTTGGAGTTTTAGGATCATCTCCGATTTTTTGTCTGATTCTACTAATGATTACATCTATACTTTTATTACTAGAATCTTCACTAATAGAGCTACAATTATACACAAGCTCTTCGCGGCTTACCACTCCACCTTCTTTTTTAATTAAATAACTCAAAATATCAAATTCAGCATTAGTAAAGCTAATTTCTTGATCTTTCATAGTGATAGTATGTTTATATTTATCATATACAAGATCTTTTTTAACTTGAGCTTGAGCAGTTTTTGTGTTTGAAATTCTTCTTAAATGACTTTTAATTCTTGCTTGAAGTTCTTGAGGATTATATGGTTTTGGTAAATAATCATCTGCACCCAAATCAAGTGCTGCAACCTTATCGCTAATATCATGCCTTGCACTTGAAATGATAATAGGTGTATCATATTTTTTACGAATTTCCTCGCATACTTCAAGTCCATCAAGTCCAGGTAAGCTTAAATCCAAAATGATTAAATCATAAGGATTTAAAGCAAGTCTTGAAAGACCTATATAAGGCTCATGAGCAATATCTACTTTCATATCAAATTGCTCTAAATATTCAGCTATAATCTCTGCTAATTCTAAATCATCTTCTATCATTAAAATATTTGTCATTTTTTTCCTTTCTTAAAAAAGTAAAGCTCTTACAAATCCGCCTCTATTAATCCAAATTTTAACATACTCTTTACCTTTATTTAATTCTAAAGCCTTAGATAATTCTTTAAAATTTGAAATTTCATACTGATCAACACCTATAATAATATCACCTTGCTCAAAACCTATTTTTTCAGCTTTTGATTTTGGAGTAACTTCGGTAATTAAAATACCACTAATACTTTCAGGTATGCGGTATTGCTGTCTATTCTTAGAGTCAAGTTCCACTAATTTTAGACCATCAATATAACCTTTTTCATATTGTAGCGACTTTTCATCTGTTTTTAACATAAATTTAGCTGTTTTGACTTTATTATCTCTTTCATAAGTTACTTCTACTGCTTGTTTTGGATCAATACTTCCTATGTAGTTTTTTAAATCCATAGGGCTTTTAATCACAGTTTTATCTACTTTTATAATCAAATCTCCTCTTTTTAACCCTGCATTATAAGCTGCTGAATCTTTTTGTACTTCAGTAATTAAAGCACCTTCTTGATTAGTATAGGCTTTTTTAATATCTTGAGTTAAAGCTCCTATGACTACGCCTAAATATCCTCTTTCAATTTTTCCATGCTCAATAAGTTTTTGTGCAATAGATTTTGCCATATTAGAAGGGATTGCAAAACCTATGCCATTATTTCCACCACTTCTTGAAAGTATGGCTGAATTTATCCCAACTAAAGCTCCTCTACTATCTACCAAAGCTCCGCCTGAATTTCCAGGATTAATAGAAGCATCAGTTTGGATGAAATTTTCATATTGATTTAGACCTATATTGTTTTTATTTAAGGCCGAAATAATCCCACTTGTAACACTACTTCCAACACCAAAAGGATTACCCAAAGCAAACACTACATCACCTTCTAGTAATTTATCTGAATCAGCAAAAACTACTGCGGGTAAGTTTTTTGCTTCTATTTTTATCACTGCTAAATCTGTTTTAGGATCAGCACCGATTAATTTAGCTTTATATTCAGTGCTAGAATCAGGTAAATTTACAGTGATTTTTTCAGCATCTTCTATAACATGATTATTTGTTATAATATAACCATCGCTTGAAATAATTACACCAGAACCTAATGAGCTTACAACTTCTTTATTTTTTTTATTTTTTGGAGCTTGTGGGAAATCAAAACCAAAAAATTGTCTAAAATAAGGGTCATTGAAAAAATCATCAATTCCAAATGAACTACTTTGAACAGTTTTAGAAGTTGAGATATTTACAACTGAATTTTTAACTTTTTGTATGGAATCATGATAAGAAAGTATAGTATTTTGATTATCAGTTGGTAAAGTTCTTTTTACATTATCATCTGCTTGTTTAAAATCAATACTAGCACTAAAAAGACTAGTTGCCAATGCCAAAGAAAGAATCATAGTTTTTTTCATGTTTTATCCTTTGTAAAATCATTTAATGCAAGTATAAAATTTTATTTTTACACAATTGTAAATAAAACCTTTAGTTTTAAAACTTATAAAAGTTGATTGACTAAGACTAAAGTTTTTGATATAATCTTATAAAAAATTAAGGAATAATAAAAATGAGTAATAGTTTATATGAAACACTAGGAGTTTCGCAAAACGCTAGTGCAGATGAGATAAAAAAAGCTTATAGAAAATTAGCAAGACAATATCATCCCGATATTAACAAAGAAAATGGTGCTGAGGAAAAATTTAAAGAAATTAACGCCGCTTATGAAATTTTAAGTGATGAGAAAAAAAGAGCTCAGTATGATAGATATGGCGATTCTATGTTTGGTGGGCAAAGTTTTCATGATTTTTCAAGAAATGCAGGTGGAGCTGACATCAATGATATTTTAAAAAATATTTTTGGCGGAGGCTTTGGAGGATTTAGTGGCGGTTTTAGTTCTAGTAATAATTTTAGAAGTGGCTTTGGGGGATTTGGAGGATTTGAAGAAGATTTAGACTTGCAAGCAAGTGTTAAAATTCCTTTTGAAAAAGGAATTTTAGGTGGTGAGCATTTGGTAAATATAAATAACGAGCAAGTTAAAATCAAAATTCCACATGGCATAAAAGATGGCGAAAAGCTACGCATACGAGGTAAAGGAAAAAGCTTTCAAGGGCAAAGAGGGGATTTGATTTTAAAAGTTGAACTTGAACAAAGCGATGAATATGAAAGAGAAGATGATGATTTGTACAAAAAGGTTGAAATTAGCTTGAAAACAGCGCTTTTTGGAGATAAAATCAGTGTGCATACCCCAAGAAAAGAAGTTAAAATTACCATACCGCCAAATTCTAAAAACAATCAAAAAATTAGACTTAAAGGTTATGGAGTGCAAAACAGAAAAACAGATCTTTATGGGGATATGTATTTAATTTTGAATGTAAAAATACCTGATATTAATAGCCTTGATCCTGAATTTGTAAAAATTTTAGAAGAAAAATTACCTTGAAAGGAGTAAGTAATGGAGCATAGTTATGATGAACCGGTGTATCTTATAAGTGTTGTTGCAAAAGTTTTAAGTATACACCCACAAACTCTAAGACAATACGAAAAAGAAGGTTTAGTTGAGCCAAGTAGAACCGATGGTAAAATGAGGCTTTATTCTCAAAAAGATATAGATAGAATCAAAATGATTTTACGCTTAACAAGAGATCTTGGGGTTAATTTAGCTGGTGTTGATGTGATTTTAAAACTAAAAACAAAAATTGATGAGTTTGAAAACACTATTGAAGAGTTAAGATTAGAACTTGATAGAAGAGATAATCCTTCAAAATCAAGAGCAGTAGTTAAACATAGAAGTAATTTTGATTTAATTTTTTTAGAAAAAATAAAATAATAAAAACATTACAAAAGGTTGGTGAGTGGATGCTTTTATAACTTTATTTTTAACTGCAGTAGCAGTTGCTGTCATACTTAATGTCATACTTAAAAAATTTGGTATTCCAACTATTATAGGTTATATAGCTACAGGTTTATTTGTGCGTGAATTTTATGGTTTTAGCACTAATGAATTTGTTATACATGTAGCTGAATTTGGCATAGTTTTTTTAATGTTTACTATAGGGCTTGAATTTTCATTTAAACATCTTTTGGCAATGAAAAAAGAAGTATTTTTAAATGGAAGTTTGCAAATGCTAACTTGTGGTTTGGTTTGTACTTTACTTGTAACTTATATTTTAGGTATAGCAAGCCATATCGCAATGATAGCAGGTTTTGCTCTAGCCTTATCTTCCACTGCTATAGTTTTAAAAATACTTAACGATAATGGCGATATCAACGAAGAATATGGCCGAAAAGCTTTAGGAATTTTACTTTTTCAAGATATTGCTGTGATACCACTGCTATTAATGATTGATATATTTAGTTCTCAAAATGCTGATATTTCAAAACTTTTACTTACAACTTTAGTCAGTGCTGTGATTTTACTTGTTTTGCTTTATTTTATAGGCAAATACCTTTTTACTTATGTTTTAAAATTCATCATTAAAACTAACGCAAATGAAATTTTCATCGCCACCATACTTTTTACTGTAATAGGAGCAAGTTTTTTGGCTCATTCTTTTGGCTTTTCATACTCACTTGGAGCATTCATAGCTGGAGCTTTGATAGCTGAAACTAAATATAAACATAAAATAGAAGCAGATTTGGTTCCTTTTAGAGATTTGCTTTTAGGATTTTTCTTTATCAGTGTTGGTTTGCAAATTGATTTTCATATAGTTTTTGAAAATTGGTTTTTGATTTTTGTTTTTGTAAGCTTGGTTTTATTGATAAAATTTGTAGTAATCTACGGTCTTTTAATCCTTTATACAAGAAAAAGAGTAGCGTTAAAAACTGCTTTGAGTATTTCTCAAATTGGAGAATTTGCGCTAGCAGTATTTTCGCTAATGCAAGTAAATTCACTTATAGATGAAAAAACAGCACAAATTTTTATTATAGTTTCTATCGTCACTATGGTTGCAACGCCTTTTATTTTAAATAATCTTAGAAAAATAGCCAACGCAGCCGAAGGTGAGCAAAATGATATGGCTAAATTTTATTTATGTGATCAAAAAATGAAAGATCATTTTATCATTTTTGGTTATACAAGATTAGGTCAAGAAGTGGTGCAAAAGATCAAAAAAACAGGTATTCCATATTTGGTTTTAGAAAGTGATTTAAATTTAGTTGAACTTGGCCGCAGTAGAAATGAAAATATCTTTTTTGCAAATGTAGCCCAAGTAGAAACATTAAAAGTAGCAAATATAGAAGAATGCTCAGTTGCTATTATAACTATAAGTAATGAAGCTAAGCTTGATATGCTCTATCAAGTGCTTTCTAGCTTTAACAAACCCATACAAACGGTTTTAAAAACAAGTGGTACAGGTGCTAAGATCATTTTCCCACATACTGATAAACATTTACACATTGTAGATGCTGAAGCTTCAATAGCAAGAAATTTAGTACAAGAAGCATTACAATGTAGAATCAATACAAGTGCAGCAGAATGAAAAATGATGAAAAAGCTTTAAGGGTAAAATATGTAAGAACTTTAGAAAAATTTACTAATTCTGCTGTGAGTGCTTTAAAAAGAGAAGATTTTGATTTAACTCTTTTTAGAGAAAGAATGCAAAAAAATGCTAAAATCTTTGAGAAAATTCAAGCGGTGTTTTTAGATTCTACTTATACTAAGGCTTTGGAGATTTTTGTAAATGAGTGTTTAGATGAAAGTTTAGACCAAAAAACCTTAGCTTCAAAAGCCAATGCCTTATATAAGCTAAAAAATAATCAAAGTTATAAAAAAGACAAACATAAAATTAAATTTAAGGATGAATATTGATAAATGTAATTTTTGATATGGATGGCACGCTTATAGATAGTGCTAATGCTATAATATGTGCGGTAAATGAAATAAGAGCGGATTTAAATTTAGAACCTTTAAAAAGAGAGTTTATTTTAGATACTATCAATACTCCTGGGCAAAATTATGCTAAGATTTTTTACGGGGTTGATACTTACTCACATACTAGCTTTAAAGAAGGTTATGAGAAGTATTTTATTAAGCATTATGATCAAAGCGTGGTGCTTTTTGATGGTGTGCTTGAGGTTTTAGAATTTTGCAAAAAAAATGATTGCTATTTAGCTATAGCCACAAATGCACCTCAAGAAAGCTTGATACCTATTTTAAAAAAACAAAACATTCTTTCATATTTTGATAAAATACTAGGTGTTAGTTATGGTATAGAAGCTAAGCCTGATCCTATGATGCTAAGATTAATCGCAGATGAAGCAAAATATGAAAAAAGTATTTTCATAGGCGATAGCTTAAAAGATAGACTTTGTGCTAAAAATGCTAAGATGGATTATATACATATTTCTTGGCAAAAAGAAATTAAAGACTTAGATGAAGCTAACGATAAAACTACTTTAATAGAAAAAATTCAAACTTATATAAAAGGTTAAAAATGGATATTTTTGATGAAATGTTTGCAAAAAGCCCTAAAGAAAAATTTATTGAAACAATAAAATATGCAAATTTAGGTGCATTAGAAAATGTTTTAGAAAAATTATTAGCCGATCATATCGCTATGATAGAGCTTTTAGAAAAAAATAATTTAAATGAAAATGATGTAGCACAATTTCAAATGGAAAATTCACTCTTAATAGATGAGAGAAAAAATGATTTTTATATAGGCTTAAGTGCTGAAATTTTAGGGCATGAGGGTTGATTTTGCGTTTATTTTTATCTTTATTTTTGATGTTTAATTTTTTAAAAGCTGAAGTATTTTTTGATTATACTTATAAATTTACCTTAAGTAAAGATGAAAAAGCAAGTGTAAAAATAAAAGAAATTGATTATCCTGATGAGATTTATTATTTTGACTTTTCATGGACTTTATTTGATCAAACTAATATCATCGTTCATTCAAGGTATAAAAAATACCCTAGGCAATTTGTGATGTCTTTAAGAAGAAATTTAAATTGGGTAGATCAAACTTTAGTGCCTGATTATAAAAATCCACACATAGATAGAGCAAGATTAATACTTGAATTTAGTGATTTTAAAAAAGGTGAGGCTATTTTCACTATCTACATAGAAGATAGAGATAAAAGATTAGAAGTGGAATTTTTAGATCCTAGAAAAGTCACTCTTAATCAAAACTAAAGTAAAATTTAATAAAATATAATTATAAGAAAATTAAGGAAAGCATGGTGCAAAAGATAGATCAATATATGCATGAATTTTTATCTGAATTAAATTACAAGCCTATTTTAACAATGAGTTCAAAACTTCAAGGCGGTAAAAAATTACGCTCAAAATTACTTTTAAAAATAGCTAGCGAAAACGATATTAGTTATAAAATTTGTGCCATTATAGAATTAATCCATGCTGCAAGCTTATTGCATGATGATGTGATTGATGAAGCAAAATTAAGAAGAGGTGTAAAATCTATCAATGAACAATTTGGAGCCAAAAATGCTATCATGCTTGGAGATATTTTATACTCAAAAGCCTTCTATGAACTTTCTTTAATAGATTTAAAATTAGCAAAAATCATCTCCAATGCTGTTGTAAAGCTTTCCGTTGGCGAATTAATGGATGTAAATTTAAGCGAAACTTTCAATACCGATAAAAACGCTTATTTGCAAATGATATATAACAAAACAGCCGTTTTAATCGAAGCTAGTGCAAGATGTGGGGCTATACTTGCTAATTTAAATGAAGATGATTTTGCAGAATATGGTAAAAACTTGGGCTTGGCTTTTCAAATCGTAGATGATATTTTAGATATCAAAGGCGATGAACAAACCTTAGGCAAACCCGCCATGAATGATTTTAAAGAAGGTAAAACCACTCTTTCTTATATGTATTTATATGAAAAATTAAATCCACAAGATCAAGAAATACTTAAGTCTTATTACAAGAAAGATTTAAATATAGATGAACTTACTTGGATTAAAAATAAAATGCAAGAGCATGAAATTTTTAATCAAATTGGTCAAGAATTAAACACCTATGCAAATAATGCCTTAAAAGCCATAGAAAAATACAATATAAAAGATTTAGAAGATATTATTAAAAGTATGATAGAAAGGGAATTTTAATGCATTATTATTGTATCAGTTTTACGCACAAAAATACAGATATTGCTACTAGAGAAAAACTTTCCTTTTCCAATGAAGATAAAAAAAGAGAATTATTAAGATTAATCCATACTAATAATAAAATTCTAGAAAGTTTAGTGCTTAGCACTTGCAATAGAGTTGAAATTTTTCTTTTTATCGGAGAAATTGAAAGTATCAATGAACATATTTTAAAAACACTTAGTTTGCTTTGTGGGGTTGATAAAGAAAATTTAAGCACAAAAGCTGATTTTTATGAAGATAGTGGGGCTATCCATCATTTATTTTCTGTGGCAAGCTCACTTGATAGTTTAGTTATTGGAGAAACACAAATTGCTGGACAATTAAAAGATGCTTATAAATTTGCTCTACAAGAACAAAGATGTGGTGTGCATTTAACTAGAGCAGTCCATTATGCTTTTAAATGTGCAGCAAATATTAGAAATCAAACTGAAATTTCCAAAAATCCTATTTCAGTTGCTTCAGTAGCGGTAGCAAAAGCCAAAGAGCTTATAAATTTAGAAAATAAAACTGCAGTTGTAGTGGGTGCAGGGGAAATGAGCGAGTTAGCCTGTAAGCATTTGTTAAATGCTAAAGCTAAAGTGTTGATTTTAAATCGAGATATACAAAATGCCAAAAAACTTTGTGAGGATTTAGGTGAAAATGCAAATTGCGAAAGTATCGCAAATTTAAAAGAAGCATTAAATAAATATGAGATATTTTTTAGTGCCACAAACGCTCCACATGCTATCATAACCAATGACATATTAGAAGAAAAAGATTATAAAAGATATTTTTTTGATATAGCAGTGCCTAGGGATATTGATGTAAAAGCAAATGAAAAAAATATAGTTTATGCTGTTGATGATTTAGAAGAAGTTGTAAGAAAAAATTTAACACTAAGAGAACATCAAGCCCAGATTGCTTATTCTATAGTAGGCGCTATGACAAATGAGTTTTTCCAACATCTAAGCAAACTAGCAACCTTACCTTTGGTTAAGCAATTACGCTTGCAAGCTGATGAAATCGCTAAAGAACAATTACAAAAGGCCATAGATAAAGGATATTTAAAACACTCAAATCACGAAGAAGCAAGAAAGCTTATAAGACAGGTGATGAATGCATTTTTACATCATCCTAGTGTAAATTTAAAAAAACTAAGTGGAACTATGCAAAATGACTCTGTTGTAAATGCCATGCGTTACGTGTTTGATTTAAAAAATGAAAGCATGGAAGGTTTAAACTTCTATAAATGTGAATTTAATTTGGAGAATAATCATGAAATTTAGTAAATTTTATGCCATAAGCACAAAAGAAAATCCAAAAGATGCTACCCTGCCAAGTCATATATTTTTAGTTAAGGGTGCTTTTGTAGAACAAATTGGAAGTGGTTTGTATAATTTTTTACCTTTAGGAAAAAGAGTTTTAGATAAGATTAAAAATATCATCAAAGAAGAAATGGATAAAGCGGGAGCTTTAGAAGTAAATTTAAGTTTTAATACCCCAGCTGAACTTTGGAAAGAAAGTGGGAGATTTAATGTTTTTGGTAAAGAGCTTTTACGCTTTAAAGATAGAAAAGAAAATGATTTTGTCTTAGGACCAACCCATGAAGAAGCCATAGTAGCTTTGGTTAGAAATAAAGTAAATTCTTACAAGCAACTTCCTTTGCATTTATATCAAATAGGACTTAAATTTAGAGATGAAGCTAGACCTAGATTTGGACTTTTAAGATGTAGAGAATTTTTAATGAAAGATGGCTATAGTTTTCATAGCAATGAAGCTGATTTAGATAAAGAATTTAATCTTATGCATGAAACTTATAGTAAAATTCTTACAAGATTAGGGCTTGATTTTAGAGCTGTTGAAGCTGATAGCGGGGCTATTGGCGGAAGTGGTTCAAAAGAATTTATGGTTTTGGCTAAAAATGGTGAAGATGATATATTATTATGTGAGCATTGTGATTATGCTGCAAATATCGAAGCAGCAAAAAGAGCTAAAAAAAGTTGCGAAGATGAAAGACCAGAAGCTGACTTTGCTACACAATTTCACACTCCAAATGTAAAAACTATAGAAGAATTAGCAGAATTTTTTAAAATTAATCCTTACTATACTGTTAAAGCTATTGCTAAAAAAGCTATTTATGAAAATGAAGAAAAAATTGTAGTATTTTTTATACGCGGCGATGATGAACTGCAAGAAGTTAAAGCACTAAATGCAGCAAATGCATTAGAATTGGCCGATGTAAGTGAAGAAGAATTAGAAAAAGCAGGTTTAGTGCCAGGATTTATTGGCTTTGTAGGATTAAATGGAGTTGATTTTTATATTGATCATGAGCTTGAAAATGAAACAAATATGATTATTGGAGCAAATAAAAAAGATTATCATTTGGTTGGAATCAATGTTGTAAATTTAAATAAAGAACGCTTTAAAGATCTTACCGCAGTTAAAGAGCATGATCTTTGTCCAAAATGTCAGCACAAGCTTAAGCAAAGCAAAGGTATTGAAGTAGGACATATTTTTAAACTTGGAAATAAATACTCAAAAGCAATGAATGCAAGCTATTTAGATGAAAATGGTAAAGCTCAATTTTTCACTATGGGTTGTTATGGTATGGGGGTGAGCCGTTTAGTAGCTGTTGCCATAGAAGCAAGCCATGATGAAAAAGGTTGTATTTGGAATAAAACTCTAGCTCCTTTTGTTTTAGATATTATCGTTTCTAATATAAAAGATACAAAAGCTATGGAATTTGCTGAGCAAATTTATACTCATTTTAAAGATAAAGAAATTTTGTTTGATGATAGAAATGAGCGTTTTGGTGTAAAGATTAATGATTTTGAATTAATGGGCTTTCCTTATGCTTTAGTTATAGGTAAGGGTTTAGAAAGCGATGAAGTAGAGTTAATCCATAGAAATACTCTAGAAAAACAAGTTTTAAAAACCCAAGAAGTAATTTCACACTTAGAGAAAATTTTATGATAGCAAAAACAAATTTAAGTGCTTTTTTGATTTTAGAATTGATTACTAGTATTTTATTTATAGTCTTTTTTGGTTTTTTAAATTTTTTTATGATAGTTTTTGCAAGTATGTTTTTAGGAGCAATGTTTTTAGCAAAGACTTGGACAAATCTCATAACTATGCAAAATGCCAATACTAATTTATTTGGTATAATTAAATTATTTTCCTTAACTATAGTTGGAATTTTACTTTTAATACCAGGAATTTTAAGCACATTTTTGGGAATTTTACTCTTATTTTTTATGATGATATTAAAATTATTTACAAAACAAAAAAGAAAATATCATCAAACAAACAACGAAGAAGAAATCATAGATGTAGAAATCATACAGGAGCATAAAAAATGCAATTAATCATCGCAACAAGAAAAAGCCAACTTGCATTATGGCAAAGTGAGTATATAAAAAATAAATTATTACAAACACATTCTGATTTAGAAATTTCTTTAGAGAGTTTTAAAACTAAAGGTGATGTTTTACTTGATTCTCCTTTAGCTAAAATAGGTGGAAAAGGACTTTTTACAAAAGAACTTGAAGAAAGTATGTTAAGAGGTGATTCACACTTAGCTGTGCATAGCTTAAAAGATGTGCCAAGCTTCTTTCCTGATGGCTTAGTTTTAGCTGCTATTTCAAAAAGAGAAGTGGTAAATGATGCTTTTTTAAGTGAGTATTATGAAAGCTTAAATGCTCTTCCAAAAGGTGCAAAAGTAGGCACTACAAGTCTTAGAAGAAGAATGCAGCTTTTAGCGTTAAGACCTGATTTAAATATCATTTCTTTAAGAGGTAATATCAACTCACGCTTAGAAAAACTTAAAGCTAAGGAATTTGATGCTATTATTTTAGCTCTAGCTGGCATTAAACGCTTGGGTTTAGATAAAGAAATAAAATACATTAGGGCTTTTGAACTTGATGAGATGATACCTGCAGCTTCTCAAGGAGCTTTAGGTATAGAAAGCATTGATGATAAACAAATTTTAAAATACCTTGAATGCTTAAACGATAAAAATGCCTTTATAGAAACTCATATAGAAAGAGATTTTATAAAAACCTTAGAAGGTGGTTGTCAAGTACCTATAGGAATTAATGCAAAAATCATTGATGAAAAAATAGAAATTCGCGCCATAGTGGGCTTACCCGATGCAAGTAAAATTTTAAAAGAAAAAAGAGTAATTGATAAGCAAAATTACTCAAATGCAGGCGAGCTTTTAGCCAAAGAAATGATAGCAAAAGGTGCAAAAGAAATTTTAAAAGAAGCAGAGAGTATGATATAAATGCAAAAATTCGTAGAGCTTTTAGAAAAAAATAATTTATTAAAAACCATCCATGAGCCAGTAGATGTAGAACTTGAAATGGCACATTTAGCTTATATAGAAGTTAAAAAAGAAGACTCTAAAGCCTTGCTTTTTACTAATGCAGTAAAAAATAGTAAAAAATACGATTATCCTGTATTATTAAATACTTTTTGCAGTAAAAAAGCTTTAAATTTAGCATTTGGAAAAGATTATGAAGATGTAGCTAAAGAAATTAGCTCTTTACTTAAAATGCACATACCGCAAAGCTTTGGTGCGAAATTAAATTTTTTCAAAACCTTGCTTGATTTAAAAAATATCCCACCAAAACGTATCAAAAAAGATGGAGAATTTAACTACAAAAGCTTAAATTCTTTATATGAAATACCTATTTTAAAAACTTGGGAAAAAGACGCTGCACCTTTTATCACTATGGGGCAAGTTTATACTCAAAGCATAAATGGAAAACAAAATAATCTTGGAATGTATCGCTTGCAAGTAGTTGATGAAAAAACCTTGCTTATGCATTGGCAAATTCACAAAGACGCGAGCCATTTTTTTCATGAGTATAAAAAAGCAAATCAAAAAATGCCAGTAAGTATAGCCATAGGTGGAGATCCTTTATATATTTGGTGTGCTCAAGCGCCTTTACCAAAAGGTATTTTTGAACTTTTACTTTATGGTTTTATCAAGAAAAAACCTGCTATTTTGGCAAAATGCAAAAGCAATCATCTCTATGTGCCTTATGATAGTGATTTTGTGATTGAAGGTTTTGTAAATCCAAATGAATTTGCACCCGAGGGACCTTTTGGAGATCATACAGGCTTTTATACTCCTATTGAACTTTGTCCTGTCTTAAAAGTAGAAAAAATCTTTGCTAAAAAAAATGCGATTTATCAAGCTACGGTTGTAGGAAAACCGCCTTTAGAAGATAAATACATGGGGCTTGGCACAGAAAGAGTTTTTCTACCTTTACTTCAAACTAACGCACCTGATTTGATAGATTATAACATGCCTGAAAATGGAGTTTTTCATAATTTAATCTTAGCCAAAATAGAAGCAAAATATCCAGCTCATGCAAAACAAGTAATGCATACTTTTTGGGGAGTAGGGCAAATGAGTTTTGTAAAACATGCTATTTTTGTCGATGAAAATGCACCTTGCTTGCAAGATTATGACAAGCTCATACCTTATATACTTAATCGCTTTGATGAAGAAAAATTACTCATAAGTGAAGGAATTTGCGATCAACTCGATCATGCTTCAAGCACTTATTGTTACGGTGGTAAAGCAGGACTTGATGCGTGTGGTGATGAGAAAAAAGTTGAACTTGAAATTCTAAGTGATGAAGCTTTGTTTTCACTTTTTAAAGAAAAAGATCAAAATATTTTAAAATTAAAACAATTTTACACCCAAACCTTTACTCCAATTTGTGTGATCTTAATTGATAAAAAAGAAAAAATTGCTCAAATTTTTGAAAAACTACAAATTTATAAAAAACATTTTAGAATTTTAGTTTTTTTAGATTCAGATACTATTTTGGAAAATCCTTATATGTTAATTTGGCGTGTGGTAAATAATATCGATGCAAAAAGAGATATATTTATCAAAAAAGATTGTGTTGCAATTGATGCGACAAATAAAGGATCATTAGAAGATTATCATAAAGAGTGGCCTTTAATGACAAATTGCTCCAAAGAAGTTATAGACAGACTTATTGCAAAAAAATTACTTGTAAATGATGAAAAATTCTTCAAAAAGTTTGAAATTTTTTAATTTTAAACTTTTTGAGAACACTTTTTGCTTATTAAATATATATATTTTTAATTTAAATATTAAGTTTTTTAAAATTGTGTCGATAATGTGTTTTAGAGTCTTTTAAAAAGGAGTTTAAAATGGACATTAGCAATATTCAAAGAGATACAAATATAACTCATTTTAACACAAAAAGTGTTGAAAAGCCATCTCAAGAGAATAAGCAACAGGTTGATTTAAATGATCAAGATGAGAATTTAAATGAAAAATTAAAAAATGCAACAGAAAAACTTAATAGACAAATGGAAACATTGGAAACAAATGTGCGTTTTGCGTATAATGATAAAATAAACGAAATGTATGTAAATGTCACCGAAAAAGACACAGGTAGGTTAATACGCAAAATTCCTAGTGAAGAAGTTATGAAATTAATAGAACATTTTAAAGGTGTTATTGGCACCATTTTTGATAAGGAGAGTTAATCATGGCAGTAGGTAGTTTAGGAAGCTTAGGTATAGGTTCAGGAGTTTTAACAAGCGATACACTTAATAAGCTTAAAGAAGCAGAAATGAATGCTCACTTAAAGCTTTATAACACGCAACTTGAAACTAACACTTCAAGACAAAAAGACTTAGCAGAGCTTGAAGCTAAACTACTTGCTTTTCAAACTGCTGTAAATAGTCTTGGCGATACTTCTCAATTTAATAAAAAGAAAGTTTCTCCTAGTGTAAGTGGCGATAGTGCTGCTGCTAGCTTGGTTGTAGGCTCTTTATCTAATCTTTCAAATATGAAAGTCATAGTCGATCAACTTGCTCAAAAAGATGTTTATCAAAGCAATGGTTTTAAAGACAAAACCTCTACCGTCATGGGCAGTTTAGGTATAGAAGGTGATTCTAACGGCAAAGCTTCTTTTACTATCACCCAAGATGGAAAAGACTATAAAATAGAAATCGATAAAAGTACAACCGTAGCTCAACTTGCTGAAAAAATCAATTCCGCCACAGGTGGTAAAATAGAAGCTAAGCTAGTAAATACTGGAGATAGAGACAATCCTTATCGTTTAGTAGTACAAAGCACTGAAACAGGAACTAAAAATAATATTTCTTTTTCAGGTGATGATAAGCTTTTAAAAGCTATGGGTTGGGAGCTTGATAAAAATAGCATTAGTGCGGGTGGTTTATATGGTTTTAGACCAACAGGTACTGAAAATAAAGATAAAGATAAAATAAGTGGAACATTTAGCGGAAATCCTGAAGATAAATTACTTAGTTCGGCAGAAGAAAGCACTTCTTTTACTTTTGTTATTAAAAATGGTGAAAGATATGATAGATTTACTATTGATATAGACGAGAACACTACTTATAAGAGCTTAGCAGAAGATTTAAAAAAACAAACTAATGGAAAAGTGGAATTAAGCTTTGATGAGAGTAAAAAGACTTTTACATTTAGAGCTACTAATGGTGGTGAATTAAGTCTTTTTGATGGTGGCTATGCAACTGATGCTGATGGCAATATAGATCAAGCAAATTATATTAGAGATAACAAAGCTACTTCATTATTAAAAGATAAATTTGGCATTACTCTAGATACAAGCACACCACAAGGCTACAATGTAGCTTCAAACAATGAAAATCATATCCAAAAAGGTATGGATGCTATCTTTAGTGTAGATGGCGTTAAGATGATTAGATCAACTAATACCATTACAGATATAGGACCTGATATTACCCTAGAGCTTAAACAAAAGGGTGAAATTAGTTTCAATGTTACTCAAGATACTGAAGCCATAGCACAATCTTTAGAAAGTTTAGCTACTGCTTATAATGATTTGATGATCAATCTTAATGCAGCGACAAAATACGATCCTGATGCAGGGACAAAAGGAAATTTCGTAGGTGTAAGCTCGATTTATAATATAAAATCACAAATTAACAATATTTTGCTTCAAACTATCACAGTAGATGGAACAATCACAGTTGGAGATAGTGATACTTCAGATGGTGTTAAAGTTTCTTCAAAAGTAAGTTTATCTCTAGCTGATTATGGTTTGACTTTAAATGATGGGGTTTTAACCTTTGACTCTGGAAAATTTAATGCTAAATTTAACGAAGATCCTGAAATGGCTGAGAAATTTTTCGTAGGACACAATGGCTTTGAAGACATCGATCTAACAGGAGATAGAGTAAGTAAGTTTGGTGAAAATGATATAGAATTCAAAGAAGGTAGTTTTACCATTACTTATAATGATGAAACTATAGATTTAAGTAAAACTGCCAATGGAGATCCTTTTAAACTAACAGGAAAAGATGATATAGAAAAAGCTAAAAATTTAGTTGATCATATAAACAGTTTTGGCTTAGAAGGTTTAGAGGCTAGTTTTGAAATCATTAATCAAGGTAACGATAATCAGCAAATTCAATTTAGAATCAAAGGAACATCAGGAAGTAACCTAGAAATTCAAGGCGATAAAGACTTTTTGAAAAAATTTGGCTTAAGTCCAAAAACTATATATTCAGTTTATAAAGAAGAAACTGGAACCTTTGGGGTATTAAAAAACACTATGGGTGAGATGATGAGCTCTGATGGTTCTTTTGGGGGTTATAAAGACTCTTTAACCAAAGAATCAAAAAATCTAAACGAAACTATAGAAAATACTAAAAAATCCATAGAAAGCAGATATGACACAATGTGGTCAAGATGGGCAGCATATGATGGTATAATTGCAAAATTAAATAACCAAGCAAGTGTTATTACAAATATGATTAATGCAGCAAATAATCAAAATTCTTAAAAAATAGAGAGGATTTAAATGCTAAATAGTGCAGTATATAATGCGTATTCACAAAATCAAACTGGTGTAGAATCCCAAGAAAAACTTATAGAGATGTTATATAGCGGGATTTTACGCTTTGCAAGTAGGATAAAAATAGCTATTCAAAATGGAAATATAGAAGAAAGAGTGTATTATGTAAAAAGAGCTAGTGCTATTTTTATAGAATTGTTAAATTGCCTTGATTATGAAAAAGGCGGAGAAATAGCACACTACTTAAGTGGCCTATACACTAGAGAATTACAACTTCTTTCTTTGGCAAATATAGAAAATAGTGAAGCAAGAGTAGATGAAGTTATCAATGTAGTCAAAGGCTTGTTAGAGGCTTGGAGAGAAGTACATCAAAAATGAGTGAAAAAAAATGGATAGATGAATTTAAACTAGCTGTATATACTGAAGATGTGGAAAAAATAGTTAAACTCATAGAAAAACCTGACTTTAAAGATTGTCCCAATGAGGCTTTAGCTCTTACTAATGAGGCAATAGCTTTTATGAAAAAAAAGCAAGATGAAGTAGCAAAAAATTTACAAAAACTCAAAAAAGCATCTGCTTATATGAAATAAAACATGGCGATAAGCCGAGTTCTGTCAAGAGCGATCATTTATCTAGACTTGTTTTTGCAAACAAGTTCAAGCGAAGGGTTATATTATAAGACTAAAACCACCCCTTCTTGCTGCGGATTGGGTTTACATAGCTAGCTTTGTTACCAAAGCTACTGGTAGGCTCTTACTCTACCGTTTCACCTTTTCCATATAATATGGTAGTTTTCTTTCTGTTGCACTTTCCCTTAGGTTACCCTAGCCATCCATTAGATGGAATCCTTGTCTTATTGCAGCTCGGACTTTCCTCTTCAAAAGAAGCGATCGCTTGCCATGTTTAGATAAATTTTATCAAAAAAATCATTTTTATACTAGAGTAAAAATAAGATTTAATGTAATTTTTAATTCATTTTCATATTTTACAAGCTCTAAATTTTTGACTTTTATATAAGGATCTAGTTCTTGCAAAAATTGCATTAAAAAATAAAAATCACCATTAAAACTCAATCTTAAATCATAATAAGTAAAATACTGATCTTGACTTTCATGACTTTGGATTTGTAAAAACCTTACTTTAGTGAGATTTTTTTCTATATTTTTTAAAACACTTTGATAATCTTTACTTTCTTCTAAGGATATTTCATTATCAAAAGATTGCAATTTTTCATCTTTAAAATCAGAAATCAATTCTTGTTTTTGCTCATATTTTGCTTGTAAAATAAATAACTCATCTTTTGACAATTTCATTTGTTTTTCAAAATACTCAAAAATACTCATATAGATTATAAAAAAACCAAATACAAAAGCCATTATCAAAGTCAATATAAATTCGCGTTTAGATAATCTCGTAAAGATATTTTCTAAATTTTCATAAAGATTTTTCAAAAACAAGAGTAATTTTTTCATCGTTAATCTCTTTATTTTTTAGCACAAAATGATATTTTTTAAAATCATCATAAAAATCATAATCTTTATTAAGCTTTATGATAAAATCATTATTTTTTATATATAAAGCTTCTATATAACTTTGATGAGAATTTAAGACTTTTAAAAAATTATAAAAATCCTTATAGCAGAGCGTATTTGCATAAAATTTTTGTAACAAATCAACTTTTTGTTCATTTTTTTCTTGTAATTTTTCAACTTCTTGATTTTGTTTTTGATTTATTTTTGCTTGCTCTAAGATATCATCTTGATTTTTGATTAAATTTTCATATTTTATTTTTTCTTTTTCATAAAATGATTTTTGCGTATATAAATACAAAGGATAAACTAAGGCTAGTAAAATCCCGCATGTAAAAGCTAATAAAATTTTAAAACTAAAAGATTTTAAATGATTTGTTTTTGCTTTATTGGCAAAATTAATTTTAACTCGATCACATTTTTTTAATAATTTTTGATAGAAAATATTACTATTAAATTTATCAAAACTGCTAAGATTTTGAGTATCGTCTATGCTTATAATGTTTTTATATGTATTTTTTAATTTTTCATCATATATTTTACTATAAATATTTAATGGCATAACTTTGCAATTTTGAAATTCACACCCCAAATACTCCACTAAAACTATGTATTTTTTCTTAAATAATAATGCAAGATTTTCACTATTTGTATCATTCCTAAAATACACTTCAAAGAGCAGGGGTTCTGGGATTACATAATCAACATCTAAAATATCTTCATATTTACACAAAAATACATGAGTAAAAGATTTATCTTGAAAATACTTTAGCTCATATGAAAAATCATCTTTAAGACCAAGTTCCTCAAAGCTCTTTTTTAAGATTTCATCTTCACTAATAGGATTTGTAAGTTTTACATATAAAAGTTTTTCATAAGTAAGAAAATCTTTTTTGATGATTTTTTTACTCATCATAAAGGATTTTTTTGAGATTTTGCTCGTTTTTATGCCAATTTTTTTCTAATTGAACGAACAATTTTAGCATTACCTTTTTTTGCGCTAATTTTTCTATCTTCATCCTAGCTTCTTTACCTATACGCTTAATTGTAGCTCCATCTTTACCTAGTATCATTCCTTTATGAGAATTACTATCTGTAATGATGATAGCGTTAATATAATAAATTTGCTCAAGCTCTTTGATTTTTTCTATTTTTACTTCAGTGCTATAAGGAATTTCATCACTTAAATTTTCATATATGGCTTCTAAAATAAAATCTCTATAGATATCCTTTTCATTTGTGGTAGTAATAAACTCAGAATCAAAATAATACGGATGTTCAGGCAAATACTTAATCATCTCATCTAAGAGAATTTTTTTATAAAATTTTTGCTTAGCAGAATAGGGGATAATGGCGCTAAAATGCGAGTTAAACTGAGAATACTCGCTTAATTTTTTAAGTAAGACTTCTTTTTTTACCAAATCAACCTTATTGATTAATACAATATGCGGCACTTTAGGATTTAAACTTAAAAAATTTTCATAATCTTTAATATCATCATAAATACTAGCCACAAATAAAATCACATCACAATCTGCAATGCTTTTAATCGCCAAATCAATCATAAGCTGATTCATAGCTTTAGAGCTTGCATGTAAGCCTGGTGTATCTATAAAAATAAGCTGATGATTCTCATGCATTATAATTGCATTAATCTTTCTTCTTGTAGCATTTTGCTTATGAGAAACCATAGCCAATTTTTCTTCTAATAAAGAATTAAGGATAGAACTTTTTCCTGCATTAGTTCTACCTACTATGCTTATAAAGCCACTTTTCACAAGATATACCTAGCTAAATCTTTATTTTCTATGATATCTCCAAGTTTAACTTGCACTTTAAAATCATCTATTTTATAAACTTTTCCAGCATATTCATCTGCTTCAAAACTAATATCTTCCAAAAGTTTTTCTACCACCGTGTGTAAGCGTCTTGCGCCAATATCTTGCATTTCTTCATTAGCCTTGCTTGCTATTTTTGCTATTTCTCTAATAGCCTCATCTTCAAAAACAAGTTCTACATTTTCAGTTTTTAAAAGCTCAATGTATTGTGTTAGTAATGAATTTTTAGGTCTTGTTAAAATAGCATATAAAGCATCCTCATCTAGCGAATCAAGCTCAACCCTTAAAGGAAAACGCCCTTGAAGTTCAGGGATTAAATCACTTGGCTTGCTTAAATGAAAAGCACCTGCTGCGATAAATAAAATATGATCAGTTTTTAAAGGTCCAAATTTAGTTTGTATAGTACTACCTTCAACTATAGGAAGCAAATCCCTTTGCACTCCTTCTTTGCTTGGATCTTGGCGGTTTGAATTTGAGCTTGAAACTGCTACTTTATCTATCTCATCGATAAAAATAATCCCTTCATTTTCAGCTCTTCTTAAAGCCTCGCCTTTAATACTTTCCATATCAAGAATTTTTTCACTTGCTTCTTGAGCTAGAGCTATTCTTGCATCTTTTACTTTCATTTCTTTTTTAACTTTTTTATTACCCACGCCAATAACTTTTACTATATCTTGCATAGCACCCATTTCAGGTGGTAAATTTGGATTAGTATCAAACACGCTTTGTGAAATTTCAACTTCTATTGTGCTATCATCTAAATCACCAGCTTTTAATTTCACGCGCATTTTTTCTAAAGAATTTTGATACTCTTCTTGTTTTTCTTCACTAACACCCTTTGGTAAAGGTGGTAAAAGTTTTTCTAAAATTTTATTTTCTATAAATTCATTAATTTTGTCTTTATTTTTTTCTTTTTCTTCGTTTTTTACTAAATTTAAAGCAGCATTAGCTAAATCTCTAACCATACTTTCTACATCACGTCCAACAAAACCAACTTCAGTATATTTACTTGCTTCAACTTTTACAAAAGGAAGTCCCATCATCTTAGCAAGGCGTCTTGCAATCTCTGTTTTACCAACCCCAGTTGATCCTATCATTAAAATATTTTTTGGCATGATATCATCTTGAAGTTCAGGGCTAAGCTGCATTCTTCTATAACGATTTCTTAAAGCAATTGCTATGATTTTTTTAGCATTTTTTTGCCCAATTACATAATCATCTAAAAATTTCACAATCTCTTTTGGAGTTAAATTCATTTATCATCCTCAATTACATAAGTTTTAATATTTGTATTAGTATAAATGCAAATTTCACCAGCTATTTGCAAGCTTTCTTTGACTAATTCTTCTTCATCTAAATTTGAATGTTTAGCCAAAGCTCTTGCTGCAGAAAGTGCATAATTACCCCCACTACCAATAGCGGCTATAGCACCATCTTCAGGCTCAACTACATCTCCAGTTCCTGAAAGTAAAAATATATGATCTCTATCTAATACTAGCATCATTGCTTCAAGTTTTCTTAGGTATTTATCCTTACGCCATTCTTTTGAAAAATCTATTGCAGCTTTTAATAAATCACCCTTAGAACTAGAAAGTAGTTTTTCAAACATGTCAAAAAGATTAAAAGCATCAGCGGTGCTTCCTGCAAAACCTGCTAATACTTTTCCATTGTTTAATTTTCTAATTTTAACTGCATTGTTTTTTAAAACAGTGTTTCCAAAACTTACTTGTCCATCTCCACCAATTACAGATTTATTTTTACCTTTATAAGCTAAAATTGTAGTTGCGTGAAACATTATTCTCCTTTAACTTCTAGCTTAAATACAGCATGAATTGCATGGCCTAATTTTGCTGAAATTTCATGCACACCAAGCTCTTTTATAGTATCACATTCTAAGCTTTTTTTATCAAGTTCTATACCTTTTTGATCTTTTAATGCATGTGCGATTTCATCTTTAGTAACCCCACCAAACAAGCTTCCATTAGCTCCCACAGGCTTAGCTATACAAATAGTGATTTTAGATAATTCCTCTTTTAATTTTTCCAAATTTGCAAGTTCAAATCTTAAATTTTCAGCCTTTTTCTTTTGCTCTGCTTCATATTGTTTTAAAACTTCATGTGTAGCAGCTTTGGCAAAACCTTTGGCAATTAAAAAATTTTGTCCATATCCATCTTTTACTTCTTTAACTTCTCCTGCTTTTCCTAAGCTTTTTACATCTTTAATTAATAATACTTTCATTGTTTTCCTTTTTAAAATTTTCTTCCATTTTTACCTGCGATGATAAATCTCAAAGCATTTAATCTTATAAAGCCTGCTGCATCTTTTTGATCATACACAGCATCTTCTTCAAAAGTACAATAAGCCTCGCTAAATAAGCTATCATTCGCACTTTCTCTACCTATTACCATTACATTACCTTTATATAATTCAAGTTTAACTTTACCATTTACATATTTTTGTGACTCATCAATTAAGGCTTGAAGCATTAATCTTTCAGGCGAGAACCAATAGCCATTGTAAATTAAACTTGCATATTTTGGCATTAATTCATCTTTTAAATGTGCTGCTTCTCTATCAAGAGTGATACTTTCTATAGCACGGTGTGCTTTTAAAAGTATGCTTCCACCCGGAGTTTCATAACAACCTCTACTTTTCATACCCACATAGCGATTTTCAACAATATCAAGACGACCTATACCATGTTTTGCACCAAGCTCATTAAGTTTTGCCAAAAGTTGTGCGGGAGACATTTTTTCTCCATTAATAGCACATAAATCGCCTTTACTAAACTCAAGCTCTATCACTTCGCTTTCATTTGGAGTTTCTTTTAAATCTTTCACCCAACGCCACATATCCGCTTCAGGTTTAGCAGCAGGATCTTCAAGTACTAAACCCTCATAAGAAATATGCAATAAATTTGCATCCATAGAATAAGGTGACTTACCTGGCTTTTTAGCTATATCAATACCATGTTTTTGTGCATAAGCTAAAAGTTTTTCACGGCTATTTAAATCCCATTCTCTCCAAGGAGCAATAATGGCTAAATTTGGATTTAGCGCCAAAGCACCTAATTCAAAACGCACTTGATCATTTCCTTTACCTGTTGCTCCATGACTAATAGCATCTGCATTAGTTTTATTTGCTATTTCTACTAAAGCTTTTGCTATCAAAGGTCTTGCTATACTTGTACCTAGTAAATATTCTCCTTCATAAATAGCATTTGCTCTAAACATAGGAAACACATAATCTTTTACAAATTCATCTTTTAAATCTTGAATAAAAATATTTTCTTCTTTTACACCCAAAGAAAGCGCTTTTTTTCTAGCAGGTTCAAGCTCTTCGCCTTGTCCAATATCTGCTGTGAAAGTTACTACTTCACATTTATACTCATCTTGTAGCCATTTTAAAATTATACTTGTATCAAGTCCGCCAGAATATGCTAAAACTACTTTTTTAATATCTTTTTTCATTGTCTTTCCTCTTTGTAAAAAAATGATTGTAAAATTTAACGAATTTAGCTTAATATAATGTAAAATATTTAGACATTTTATAACATTTTCTTGTATTTTTTGATAAAATATTTTTATGAGAATAGATAAATTTTTAAATGTAGTTAATATTACTAAGCGTCGTGCTATTTCAGAAGATATGTGTAAAAGTGGTGTAGTAAGTATAAATAATCAAGTAGTTAAAGCTAGTAAAGAAGTAAAAATTGGCGATGAAATAAGCATTAAATTTATAGAATATACTAATATCTATAAAGTTTTAGACATACCAACAACCAAAAGCATACCAAAAGCTATGCAAGAAAAATATGTGGTAAAAATCCAATGAAAGAAATGATTTTAAGCCAAAATGAGCTTTATAAGCTTTGTGAAATTTTACCTAAAAATGGAGTTATTTTACTTCAAGGGGATTTAGCAAGCGGTAAAACTACTTTAGTGCAAAATTATGCTCAATTTCTTGGAGTAGAAAAAACGCTTAATTCTCCTACATTTTCTATCATGCAAGAGTATGATTTTCAACAAGGTAAAATGTATCATTATGATATTTATCAAGAAGGTTTTGATGGGCTTTTAAAAAATGGCTTGATTGAAAATTTTTTTGAAGATGGTTTGCATTTGGTAGAGTGGGGTGATGAAAAATTAAAAAAATATTTAGATAAATATCAAATTTTTAATATAATTTTACAAATCATTCCTTATGAAAATAAAAGAAAGTATATAATACATGAGTAAGCTAGAAGCTAGAAATTTAGAAAAAATCATTAAAAAAACTAAAATCATACACGATGTTTCGCTAGAAGTGCAAAGTGGAGAAGTTGTAGGACTTTTAGGGCCTAATGGAGCAGGAAAAACTACGAGTTTTTATATGATATGTGGACTTATTTTGCCAACAAGTGGACAGGTGTTTTTAGACTCACAAGATATCACAAAAGAACCACTTAATAAAAGAGCAAAGCTTGGCATTGGGTATTTACCTCAAGAAAGTAGTGTTTTTAAAGACTTAAGCGTAGAAGAAAATTTACTTTTAGCCGCCCAAGTAATATATAAGGATAAAAATTTATTAGAACAAAAGATAGAACAAATGCTAGAATTACTTAGCATAGAACCTATTAGACACAGAAAAGGTATGAGCTTAAGCGGGGGCGAAAGAAGGCGTTGCGAAATCGCAAGATCACTTATGTGTGATCCTAAATTTTTACTTCTTGATGAACCATTTGCTGGGGTTGATCCTATCGCAGTGAGTGAAATTCAAAGCTTGATTAATGATTTAAAAGCTATGAATATAGGTGTTTTAATCACTGATCATAATGTAAGAGAAACTTTAGCAATTTGCGATAGAGCTTATGTGATTAGAAGCGGAAGGTTGCTAGCTAGTGGTAATGCTAATGAAATTGCGCATAATGAAGATGTTAAAAAATATTATCTTGGAAGTGAGTTTAGACTTGAATAATGCTTAAACAAAAAACCTCTATAACGCAAAAAGCAAAACTATCACAAACCTTAAGATCTTGGCTTCCTATATTGCAAGCTAATATTGAAGATCTAAAAGAAAGTTTAGATGAATTTGCTAAAGAAAATCCTTTTATAGAGATCAAAGAAAACTCAAGCATTACAAACAATCAAAACAAGTATTATCAAGAGTATTTTAGTAAAAATACCACTACGCAAATGATTGATGCAAAAAGCTTGGAAGTAAAAAATGTATATGAACTTTTAAGCGAGCAAATCATACCACCATTTTTTCCTACTAAAAAATCCCAAACCATTGCTGAAAAAATCATAGAATGCTTAAATCATGAAGGTTATTTTGAATATGATGAAGAAATTTTAGGTGAATTTGATCCTTTAGAAGTAGAAAAAATCAGACAAAGATTTAAGTATCTTGAGCCTATTGGAGTAGGTGCAAAAGACAATCAAGAAGCTTTTATTTTTGCATTAGAGCATTTTGACTTAGATGATGAGCTTTATGAGTTTTGCAAAATGTTAATTTTAAATTTAGAAAATGCAAAAGATTTTATCAAAGATCCTTTGTATAAAAAGGCTATAGCGATAATTAAAAAAATCTCCATTCCACCTTTTTTGGAGTATTTTGAAGAGAGCATGGAAATTATTCCTGATATATTTATTTATCAAGAAAATGGTGAAATTAAAATTAAAATTAATGATGATTATTATCCTGAAATTGCTTTTGAAGCAGATGGTTTAGATCATGAGTTTTTAAGTGCTTATTTAAAAGATGCAAAAAATTTAATCGATGCACTAGCTATGCGTAAAGCTACCCTTTATAAACTAGGGCTTATGATTATAGAATATCAATATGATTTTTTCATGGGTGGGGACATCAAACCTATGCAACTTAAAGATTTAGCACAAGATCTTGAAAGAAATGCTTCTACCATTTCAAGAGCAATTGCAAACAAATACTTAAGTTGTGATAGAGGTTTAATACCTTTAAAATCTTTCTTTACCACCGCAGTTGATGATGGCGAAACTTCTAATGCTACAATCAAAGATTTTCTTAGCAATTTAATTAAAAAAGAAAATCCTAAAAAACCTTTGAGTGATTTGAAAATTCTTGAACTCACTCAAAAAGAATTCCCAAGTGTGCAACTAGGGCGTAGGACTATCACTAAATATCGTATGCAACTTGGTATAGGAAGCTCAAGTGAGCGTAAAAAATTATATGAATTGATGTAGGAAAAGATGAATTTAGAAAGTATTTTTGAAAAAACCATAAAACAAAATGTGCGTTTAGTAGCAGCTAGCAAGTATGTTCAAGATGAACAAATTCGAGATCTTTTTAAGCAAGGTGTTGTAGAGTTTGGAGAAAATCAAGTCCAAGCTTTAGCTTTAAAAAAAGAAAAACTTCAAGATTTAGAAATCAAATGGCATTTTATAGGCAATCTTCAAAGTAACAAAATCAATCTTTTAATCAAACAAAACCCATTACTTTGGCAATCTTGCAATGGCTTAAAAATCGCCAAAGCCGTAGATAAAAGACTTGATTATAAATTAGATACTTTATTAGAAATTAATACTGCCAATGAAAGTTCTAAAAGTGGTATAGAGCAAAATAAGGCCATAGAAGAATATTTACAAATACAAGAAGAGTGTAAAAATTTAAACCTTACAGGCATTATGTGTATAGGCTCTATGGATGAGGAAAAAGTTCAAGAAAGCTTTGAGCAAACTTTTAAAATCTATGAAATTTTACAAAAACACGGGGCAAAAATTTGCTCCATGGGTATGAGTGGGGATTTTGAACTAGCTATAAAATGTGGTTCAAATATGGTGCGTTTGGGGAGTATTTTATTTAAATAAACCCCATTTGTTTTGCTTTTTCTATCATAAAATCTGCGCCATTTTCGCTTTTTAATCCTTGCAAGGCTAAAGATTTTTCTTCTAATGAGAAATTTTCTACTAAATTTAAAAATTGATGTTTTTCTTCTTGGGTTAAAATTTCACATAAATTACGCTCTTTTAAATACAAAGCATTAAAATATTGATGATTTTTAACCGCATATGGATAAGGAATAAAAATACAAGGAAGTAAATTTACACTAAGCTCAAAAAGACTACTTGCGCCTGATCTTGATATAGCTAAATCTGCTTTAAAAATTTTATCCATAATGTTTTTATCAAAGTCAAAAAGCTCTACTTTGACATTTAAATCCTCATAAGCTTTTTTACATCTTTCATAATCATTCTTACCACATTGATGAATGATATTTATACCTTTTTCTTTAAAGTATAAAGCATTTTCTAAAGCAAGGTCATTAATAAATTTAGCCCCTTGAGAGCCACCAAGAAAAATAATATTTTTTAATTCTTTTCTCACTCTTGCTTTTTGAGAAAAAATCTCGCTGATAGGATAAGGACAAAAGAAAGTATTTGCTTTGTTAATTTGATCATCAAAAGCAGTAAAAAAAGCTTTAGAAAAAGGCTTTAAAAGTGAATTTAAACTTCCTATTTTTGAATTTTGCTCATGGATTAAAAGTGGGATATTTGCCATTAAAGCACCAAAAGCGCCTGGGGCACTGCTATATCCACCCACACTAAAAACTACTTTAATATTATGTTCTTTTAAAATTTGTTTTGTTGTTCTTGCAAGTTTTAAAATATGTAAAAATGATTGAACTTTAGCTAAGCCTTTTTTATTAACAACACCTTGAGAGCTTAGAAAATATTTTTTATAAAAACCATTTTCATTTTCAAACCAAAGTCTATCTTGGCCATTTTCACTTCCTATGTAAATACATTCTATGCCTTGTTTTCTTGCGCTTTGCAATAAACATCTAGCTATAGCCAAATGCCCTCCCGTGCCTCCACCTGTAATTGCTATCATTTGTCCTCTTTATTTAGTTTTTCTTCTAAAAATTTAATTCTTTCCTCTAGTTTTTGAATTCTCTCTTTTTGGCTTATTTGAAATTCTTTAATATAAGCAGGTATACCAATAGCTGTTAAATTTGCCCCAACATCTTTTAATACAACTGCATTTGAACCTATTTTTGCATTTTTACCTATGGTAATATTACCTAAAATTTTAGCCCCAGAGCCTATGATCACACCATCTTCTATAGTAGGATGTCTTTTGGCATTTTTATCTAAACTTGTACCACCTAAGGTTACTCCTTGATAGATAATCACATCATTACCAATTATAGCTGTTTCACCTACTACCACACCTATTGCATGATCTATGAATATCCTTCTACCTAGCGTAGCTCCAGGATGCAAATCAACCCCTGTTAAAAACTGAGAAATTCCACTAATCATTCTTGCTATGCGTTTATAATTTTTGATATAAAAAAAATGCGCAAAACGATAATTTACCACAGCCCAAACACCAGGATAGTTAAAAACTAATTCAATCCAAGATCTATATGCAGGATCTTTTTGTTTTGGCATAGAAAAATCTTCTTTGATTAGTTTAAAAATACTCATTTAGAACCTATACTTTTTAAGTATCCATTATCATTTAAAAATAAATAAATTTCACCCAAAATATGTTTTTTTTGACTTTCATTTACAAGTTTTGAAGCATAAATTTTTTCATTAATATTGTCCATAATTGCATGCACATCATAATCAAGATCTTCTAAGGTATCTAAAATAGATTGAGCCTCTAGCACGCTTTCTACTTCAAAACCCTTTTCATTAATACTTATACAAGCTTCAGTTGGATGTGTAAAAAGATTATGCTTCATGCCAAGCACTTCTTGATAAGCTCCCACTAGGAAAAATCCTAAAAAATAATCTTCAGCTTCTACATCAATATCATGTAAAAACAAAGGATTATCTTTAGAATAAGAAATTTCCCCATCGCTATCACAAGTTATATCCCATATACTTGCACTTCTAGTTGGCTTTTTATTAAGTCTATCAAGTGGCATGATAGGGAAATTTTGCTCTAAACCCCAAAAATCAGGTAAAGACTGAAATACTGAAAAATTCACTAAATATTTTTCTTGTACTTCATTTTGCAAACTCGATAAATCAGCTTGATCACCCACTAAAGAAATAGCTTTTCTCATAATCAAATGCACTAAAATTTCACTATTAGAGCGATCTTGTAAATCCACATAACCCAAATCAAACAAGGTTAAAATACTCTCCATATGATCAATACTATCATGTAAATACTCAAGCGCGTTAGAAGCTTTAATGTTTTTATACAAATCATAAAGCTCATCAATAAGTTTTGGATTTTTATCTTTTAATAAAAGCTTACTTTCTGTGTATTCTTGAGAAAAAAGCTCTAAAACAGGCGCTACTAAAACAGCATGATTAGCCGCTACAAAACGCCCACTTTCTATAAAAATGTCAGGCTCTAAGTCTTTTTTTTGTTCTGCAATGCCTTTTAAAATAAACACAACATCGTTTGCGTACTCACTTAAGGTGTAATTTCTACTTGTTTCGTTTTTAAACTGAGAGTATTCTACCGCTAAACCTCCACCAAGATTAATAGCTTTTAAATTTTTTGCCCCCATTTTTCTAAGCTCGGTGTAGATATTACCCGCTTCATTTAGAGCTTTTTTCAAAGGATGAATTTCAGTAATTTGTGAGCCTAAATGAAAATGTATCATAGTAAATTGCTCTAAAAGTTTATTAGCTTTTAAAAGATTTACCGCTTCAATAAGCTCAGTGGATGTTAAACCAAATTTTGAATTTATACCACCACTTTTTGCCCAAATTCCTACTCCAGCTGAATGCAAACGCACCCTTAAACCTATATTTGGCTTTGGCTTAAAACGATTTTTAGCAATTTCAATCATCGCTTCAAGCTCATTAAGTCCTTCCATAGTTAAAGTGATATTATGACCCATTTCACACGCTATAAAGCCCATATTTATGAGTTCTTTATCTTTAAAACCATTAACTGTTATAGGAGCACTTTCATTATTATAAGCCATAGCTAGTAAAAGCTCAGCCTTACTTCCTGCCTCTAAGCCATAGTTGTATTCTTTGCCTAGATTGACTAAATTTTTTACAAAACCTGGATATTGATTGACTTTTAAAGGATATACAGCGTTAAAAGAACCTTTATAGTTAAATTCTTTTTTTGCTTTAGCAAATTTATTATAAATTTGCTCAATTTGCTTATGGATTAAATGAGGAAAACGAAGCAACAATGGCCCCTTATAACCATCATCGCGCAAAGTATTTACTATATCTATAATGGCAGGTTTTTTACCATGATTTACACATACTTTGCCATTTTCGATGATAAAATTATTTGCACCCCAAATATTAATACCATAATCAATCATAACTCATTCTCCAAATTTGCTAATTTTATATTTTTATTTTCTTTACTATCTAAATTTTTATAAAAAATCTCTTCTTTTTGCATTTCATCTTCACCTATACACAAAAAGATTTTAGCATTAGCATTATCTGCTTGGTTTAAATGCTTTGCAAGTTTTTTTGCTTCATAGCTTAAATATACTTTATGTTTTTTTCTTAAAGTATTTGCTAATTTAAAAATAGTATCTATATAAGCTTCATCCATAGCACAAAGATAAATTCCTTCTCTTGATTTTACGCTTTGTTTTTGCTCTAAAATAGCCATAATCCTTTCTATACCCATAGCAAAACCCACGCCATAACCACTTTTACCATCTAAGTATTCAATTAATCTATCATACCTTCCACCACCTGCTACGGCAGCTTTTGCACCGATTTCATCGCTAACAAACTCAAATGCACTTTTAGAATAATAATCAAGCCCACGCACTAATTTTTCATCACATTCAAATTCAACATCATTTTCTTTTAAAAGTTTTTGTAATTTTTCATAATCTTTCTTGCAACATGAGCATAAATTTTCACTTAGTTTTGGCGCATTTTCGATTAAACTTTGACAATGATCATTTTTACAATCAAGCACTCTAATAGGATTTAAGTCTTTTCTTCTTAAGCAATCTTCACAAAAACCTTCTTTAGAATTTAAAAAAGCTATGAGTTTTTCTTTATATACACCCATACATTCTTTACAGCCTAAAGAATTAATTTTCAAGCTTGTATGAATTTCTAAGCGTTTAAAAATTTCATTTAGCATTAAAATAATACTCGCATCCTCATACACACTTGCTATACCAAAGCTTTCTACACCAAATTGATGAAATTCACGCAATCTTCCTTTTTGTGGCCTTTCATAGCGAAACATAGAACCATGATAAAACCATCTTTTAACACTTTGAGCCTTATCCATTTTAGCTTCTATGTATGATCTTACCACCCCAGCTGTCCCTTCAGGCCTTAAGCACACTTCATTGCCTGCTTTATCAACAAATTCATACATTTCCTTGCCAACTATATCAGAGCTTTCCCCAACGCTTCTTTTAAAAAGCTTGGTAAGCTCTAAATGCGGACAATTAATAAAAGTAAAACCATAGTTTTTAGCTACTTCTTCACAAGTTTTTACTACTTTTTCATAAAGAGCAGCTTGATCATCTTGTAAATCTTTCATTCCTTTTAAAGCATTAATCATCTATAAAATCCTTAATTTTTTCATGTAAATTTTCAATACTCAAAGAAGCATCTAATTTTAAAATTTTTATATCTATCTTAGTTTTTAAAAACTCTAAAGTTTCTTCTAGGGCATTTTGTATATTTAAAAAATACTCAATCCCTCTTTTTTCAATACTATCTAGATCTTTTTTAGAAAGTCTTTGTGTGATAAGCTCTTTAGAACCATGCAAAAACACAACCTTTTGCGGAAAAAGCCCACCTGTGGCAAAAGAGTTTAACTCAAATAAAATATTTTGATCAAAATCACATCTTGCATAAGCCATATTAGAAATAAAACTACGATCTGAAATGATAAGTTTGTTTTTATTTTGTGCTAAATGCATGTCGATTAAATTTGCTCTATCTGCTAAAAAAAGCAAAAGCTCAGCCTTTTTAGAAAAATGTATTTTGCTTTCTAATAAAATTTTTCTTAAATGCACTCCAAGCTCACTTCCACCTGGTTCTTTAGTAAAAAATGCATTATGAAAATATTTTTTTAAAAGTTCTATCTGTGTGCTTTTACCCACACAATCAACCCCTTCAAAAGCTATATACAATCTCTCTCCTTTAATAAAGGTATAATTTCTTTTGGCACAAGCTTGCTCACATCACCATTATGGGCACAAATTGATCTTACTATGGAGCTTGAAATAAAAGAATTTTTTAAATTTGGCATAAGATATATAGTTTCAAAATCTTCCCAAAGCATGTGATTTGCATAGCCAAGTTGTAATTCATACTCAAAATCACTTACCGCTCTTAAGCCTCTTATAATGATATTTATTTGCAAATTTTTAGCAAGATCTACTAGTAAGTTATCAAAAGTTGTAATTTTAACATTTTTTAAGTCTTTTGTAGCAATTTTTACCATTTTTTCTCTATGCTCTAGACTAAACATAGGCTTTTTGCTTTCACTTTTAGCTATAGCAACTACCACCTCTTCAAACATCTTGCTAGCTCTAATGATAACATCTAAATGTCCATTAGTGATAGGATCAAATGTTCCTGGATACACACAACTAGCCATCACTGCCACCTTTGGTATAAATTATGCTCGATATTTGCTAAATCAAGCCATTTTCCTATGATAAATTCATATAATTTTTCCAAATTATCAATCTTAGCATAACTTGCCATTACAGGAGGAGCGATGATAACTCCATAGCTAGAAAGTTTAGCCATTTGTTCTAAATTTAAAGTAGAATAGGGCATTTCTCTTACTCCAAGTATGAGCTTTTTGCGTTCTTTTAAAGCCACTCCTGCAGCTCTTGTAAGTAAAGTATCATTTATACCGCAAGCAATTTTTGCTAAAGTGTTAATCGAGCAAGGTGTGATAAAAGTCGTTTCTATGCCAAAAGATCCGCTTGCTACGCATTGACTAATGTCTTCATTATCTAAAAAATTTACATGTTCAAGCTCAAATTTATCTTTTATGTGTTGCAAAAAGTCTATATTTTGCAAAAGGGAATTTTCTTTTATAAAGCTTATTTTTGCATTTTTACTCACAATAGCATAAATTTGTCCTTTTTCTTTTAAATGTTTTAACAATAAAAAGCCAAGCTCGCAAGAACTAGCTCCGCTAATACCTACTAAAATTTTTCTCATTTTAGCTCCACATAATTTTTACTAATAACTTTACCATGCACGACTTTTCCATCTTTATTTTTAAGGCGAATTCTTTGGTTTAAATTCCCACTTTGCAAGGCTTTTAATTCTATCATCATGCTTAAATCCCCATCTTTGATAATACCATAAACAGAATCATTTCTTTGTATAAGGGTTTTGGTTTTAAACATATTATATTTTAAAATCATATTTTCTCTTATATTGCTTTTGGCTATTAAATTTGTGATTTCATCTTTTTTTAATACACCTTGAGGGGCTTTATCAAAAGGAATTTTTAAAATTTTAAAACTAGCAGGACTTAAATTTTCATTACGCGAAATAGGACGCGTAGTTTGCAAAACTTCTAATTTTGCCTTTAAAAAATACTTAAAAAATATATTTTTTTTAAACTGCTCTGGAGTTTTAAATTCAGCCTTTATAAAGCCATCGGCTCTATCAAAATTATGATTACCTAACTTTAAAAAAATATATTGATTAAAATCAGCAGGCAAACTTGATTGAGTGTTAAGATCCAAAGAAATGATTTCTAACTGCGGATAATTTATTTTAAATTCTTTAATCAAAGCTAATTTTACTTCATCAAAATTCGAAGCAAAACTTAAAGTATAGAAAAATAAAACTAGAATGATTTGTTTAAAAAACAATACAGCAACCTCTTATATAAAATATATTAATTATATAATACATCAAAAAAGTTTGATTTTAGTTAAAAGAAGTGGAGCGGGAAACGAGATTCGAACTCGCGACCCCAACCTTGGCAAGGTTGTGCTCTACCCCTGAGCTATTCCCGCATTTTGAAAGTAGAGTATGATTTTATCAAAACTTTATTTTATTGTCAAGTTTTTAAAATTAAGGAATGTTTTTTGCTTGTAGTTATTAAATTTTAAAAGGAGCAACTCATGCAAGTAAATGATAAAAATAGTCCGCTAGCCCTAAACAATATGACAAAAATCAAAGAAAAAAACACATCTTCAGATGAATTTCAAGCTACACTTAATGCACTTAAAGACAAAGAGGAAAAAGAGTATAAAAAAGATAGCAACAATGCTTTTAGTAATACAGATTTAAATATAGGTTCGATTTCTAAAGATTATAGCGTATATGCTTGGGAGAAATTACGCCAAAGCAAATACCAAAAAAATGAAGAAAATATCTTAAACAATCTTTTTAAAACTTTAGATAAAGCAAGAAGTTAATCATTCAAAATAGGGTAGTGCAATACCCTATTAAATTTTTAAAACTTTAACTTCTTGATCTTTTACTAATTTTGTATCATCAATTTGCGTGATTAAAATATGCGTGTTTTCACATAAAGGTTTTAGCATACCTGAGCCAAATTTAGCTTCACTTGGTTTAAAATATCCATCGACTAATTTTCCAAAAGCAAAATCATTTCTTTGACCTTTGAAATTTAAATCTTTAGTCAATCTTGCTTTATCAAATTCCAAAAAATCTTTACCATAAAGCAAATTGAGTATATTTTTTGCAAAAATATGCGTTGAAACTAAAGAGGCTAAAGGATTTCCTGGTAGGGCTAGAAAAAGCATATCGCTTTTGCTAAAAAGTTTTACATGCTTGCAAAGTTTAGCATTTACTTTTTCAAAAATAGAGCTAAAATCACACTCAAGTAAAGCTTGTTTGATAAAATCAGCCTCACCCACGCTAGCTCCACCACTGCTTATAAGCATATCAAATTCTTTATTTTCTAAAAGCTTTTTATATGCATTTAAATCATCTTTTATAAGTCCTAAATACTCAACATCAGCATAATCTTGCAAAATAGCATAAATACCAAAAGCATTTGCATTATATATGCTGTATTCATCAGCATTTTCCCAAGGTTCTACAAGCTCATCTCCACTTGAAAAAATCCCAATACGCATTTTCTTAACTACTTTTAGCTCATAAATTCCTTGAGCAGCAAGCATAGCTACCATACCTGAGGTGATTTTTTGCCCCTTTTTAAACAAAAGCTCTCCAAGCTTTGCTTCCTCGCCTTTAAAACGGATGGCATTGTTTTCTTTAGCGTTTTTAGCATTGAGCTTTTCATCTTCAAGCAAAGCTTCTTCAAACATTAAAATGGTATTTGCATTTTGAGGAATTTTAGCTCCTGTCATGATTTTATAGCATTCATTTTTTTCTATAATATAATCATTTTTATCGCCTGCTAAAATACTTCCTTTTATTTTTAGCAATTCATTCTTATGTGTATAATTTAGCGCATAGCCATCTAGGGCAGAATTATCAAAAGCGGGTAGGTTTTTTTTCACAAAAACATCTTCATATAAAATACACCCCAAAGCTTGTGTCAAATTTACTCTTTGAAATTCATTTTTTGCTTTGATTTGTTCTTTTAAAAAATCTAAAGTTGCAAAAATATCTCTCATTCTTCAAGCCTTCTTATGCTTGCGCCTAGTTTTTTAAATTTTTCTTCTAAATTTTCATATCCTCTATCAAGATGATAAATTCTATGAATTTTGCTTGTGCCTTTAGCTGCTAAAGCCGCTAAAATCAAAGCAGAAGACGCACGCAAATCAGTAGCCATAACATCAGCCCCCAAAAGCTCTTTAGTACCATTTATAGTAGCAATATGCCCGTTTAATCTTATATCAGCTCCCATTCTTAAAAGCTCACTTACATGCATAAAACGATTTTCAAATAATCTCTCATCAATAATACTTGCACCATTTGCTTTTAAAGCTAAAGCCATAAATTGTGCTTGCATATCCGTTGGAAAACCTGGATATTCGCTAGTTAAAATTTCAACTGGTTTGATTTCTTTAGCAGGATTTATACTAATACTATCTTCATTAATATCAAAGCTAAAACCCATTTGCTCTAGCTTTGCTAAAACTGCACTAAGATGGCTTGCATTGACTTTTTTTAGAGTGATTTTTGAGTTAGTGATAGCTCCTGCACACAAATAAGTTCCTGCTTCAATACGATCAGGAATGATTTCAAAAGGTTTAAATTCTAAAAGTTCTCCACTTGTACCATAAATTTCAAGCTCAGAAGATCCTATGCCTTGTATATCAAGCCCAGCCCTAGCTAAAACCTCACAAAGTTGCACCACTTCAGGCTCTTTAGCAACATTTAAAAGTCTAGTTTTACCATGAGCTAGAGCTGCTGCCATGATGATATTTTCACTGCCTGTAACAGTGATTTTATCAAACATCACATCAGCGCCTCTAAGCTCTCCACTAGCTACCACATAACCTTGCTTAATCTCAATATTAGCTCCCATTTTTTCTAAAGCTAAAAGGTGTAAATCAATAGGGCGTTGGCCTATAGCACAACCTCCTGGTAAAGAAACCTCACAATTTCCAAATCTAGCTAGTAAAGGCCCTAAGGTAAGTATAGAGGCACGCATTTTACGCACGATGTCGTATTTTGCTATGGTTTTATTTAAGTGTTTTGTATTTATTTTTGCAAAATTGTCTTTAAAAGTATAATTTGCCCCTAAATTTTCAAGTAAAGAAAGTAGGGTGCAAATATCTGCTACATTTGGTAAATTTGAAATTTGCACTTCATTTTTAGCTAAAATACTTGAAGCTATCAAAGGGAGTGCAGCGTTTTTTGCACCACTTATTATCACTTCTCCATTTAACTTTTCAACACCATCAATCTCTAAATAAGTCATCAATTTTCCTTAAAATATATACATAATGATATAATAATATTTTACTACAAATATTATATAAATTAATAAGATTAAAGGTGTTTTTTGGGAGTTTTTCTAGTCATACTTGGTGGGATATTTTGGGCCATAAGTGGGGTTTTGGCTGAGTATTTGTTTAAAAATCATTATTCTGCTGAATGGGTAAGTTTTTATCGTTTGCTTTTTACTAGTGTTATTTTAATAATTTTGGGTGCAAAAAATTTCAAATTAAAATTGCTAAAGCAAAAACAAGAACTTAGCTCTCTTTTGATTTTTTCTATCTTTGGTTTATTGATAACTCAATATGGTTATTTTAAAGCTATTTATTATACCGATGCAGGAACTGCTACGATGATACAATACAACGCACCATTAATCATAATGCTTTTTATGTGTTTTAAAAATAAAATTTTACCTAAAAAAGTAGAACTAATCGCTTTGTTTTTAATACTTTTTGCTTTATTTTTACTTATAACAAATGGAGATATTAATACATTAAAACTTGATATAAGAGGTGTTATTTGGGCTTTTTTTGGAGCTCTTGGAGTGGCATTTTATTCTTTGAGTGCTAGGCTTATCATAGCAAAATATGGCTTATTTTTAATCATGGGTTTAGCTAGTTTATTTGCTTCTTTTTTGCTTTTTGTATTATTACAAGGAAATATCCCAAAACATGATTTTTCTTTAAATTCATTTTTGGCTATGAGCGCGATTGTATTTATAGGCACAATAGGGGCTTTTTGTTTATATTTAAAAGGAGTTGAATTAATAGGAGCTTTTAAAGCTAGTATGATAGCTTGTATAGAACCTGTGGCTGCTGCTTTTATGAGTTTTTTATTTTTAGGAACTATTTATAGTGTGATTGATCTTTTTGCTTTTGCCTTAATCATTCTTAGTGTGTTTTTAAATGCCAAAAAACACTAAGAATAAGTGATTAAAAAATACTAGATAAAACTATCTAAGTTCTATCGTGAAGTTTTTTGGCTACCTCTGCAGCTAATTTTAGCTTTTCATTATCAAAGTGCGTATAAATTCTTGAAGTATTTAAACTCGCATGCCCTAGTGCTTCTTGGACTAAAACTAAATCTTTTTGTTTTTTATAAAGTAGGGTAGCAAAAGTATGTCTTAACATATGGGCTCCATTTTTTTGCTTGCGAATTCCTGCTTTAAATAAAATTTGTTCTACTATACGCGAAACATAAGCTTGGGTTAGGGCTTTGCCATTGCGATTGACAAATAAAAGTCCATCATAAGAAAGATAATTTACCCTTACATCTTTTAAAAGATATTCTATAAGCTCTTTTTTAATCATCACAACGCGGTATTTATTACCTTTAGCTCTAATGCGTATAATATAAAGATCATTTTCTTCACTAATATCTTTTAATTTTATATTAATAGCTTCACTAACCCTAATTCCTGTAAAAATGATGATTTTAATAATCAAGCGATTGCGTATGGTATTACTTTTAAAATCTGTATTATCAATAGCATCTAAAAATTTACTCACTTCATCTTCACTCATATACTCAGGTAGCTTAACTCCTTTAGAGCCACTTACACCTGCCCAATTTTTAAGATTAATATCAAAAATGTGCGCCTTTTGATCTTCTTCATTTTGTTTATCTAAAAATGCAAAAAAATTAATCACAGCTATGCGATAATTTTTTTTACTCGCATCAGACAAAGAAGCACTAATACTTGCTAAAATTTCTACTAAAAGCTCTTCATCGATTTGTTTTAGCGAATAAAGCTTATAAAATAACAAATACTCATAAAGTTTTTTCAAAGGATTAAAATATGTATTTACACCGCTAAGTCCTGCATTTCTTGCTTTTTTTACATAAGCATCAAGCTCTTGTATATTTTTAACACCCTTACTTAAGGCTAAATTTACTACAGCCAAGGCTTGGGGGTCTTTTAATTCTTTATTTGATAAAGAATTTAGTTTAAATTTCACATATCTACAAAGCCAAAATAAAAATGACTTTTCAAAATTTTCTTCACAATCTAGAGGATATTTCATCACTCATTCTCCAAAGCTTTCAAAGTAGCCATTTTTGCATGGATATAAGCACTATCAAATAGCTTTTTAGAGCTTTCTTTTATAATCAAACCAAGTTCAGTACAACCCAAAATCACTCCTTGAATCTCCGGAAATTGAGCAATCAAATCACATAAATATCTTTTTGATTTTTCATTTATAATACCTTTGCAAAGTTCATTAAAAATAATGTCATTAAGCTTTAAAATATCATCATTTTTGGGAATAAAAACTTCAATCTTTGAATCAATTAAAAGTTGTTTATAAAAATCTTCTTGCATAGTGTATTTTGTCCCCAATAACAATACTTTATCGATATTTTGCTCTTGAAGTTCTAAAAGCATAGCTTTAGCTATATGTAAGATAGGAATTTGAATGTTTTTTTGTATATTTTCATAACATTTATGCATAGTATTAGTGCAAATTAATATAAAATCAACTCCACTTTTTTGCAAAAGTAGGGCATGTTGGGTTAAAATTTCACTTGCTTTTTGCCAATCATTCTTTCGTTGGCATTCTTCTATTTCTTCAAAATCAACACTAGTTAAAACTATCTTAGCACTATGTAATTTTCCTAATTTTTCATTTGTTAATTTATTGATTATTTCATAATAGCTAAGTGTGCTTTCATAACTCATTCCGCCTATTAAACCTATGGTTTTCAATTTTTTTCCTTTTAAAATTAATATAAAAATTATAAAAAAATCTTACTTAAAAAATATCAAGCTATAATTATAAAAACAAAATAGGGTGATGATATGTTTTTTAAGAAAAAAACCGCGCAAAAGCAAGTAAAACAAAACAATATTTCAAAACAAGATAATACTTTAAATAATGACTTTGCACAAGAAAAAAGACTTTACGAATTTAGAGAAAATATGAAAAAACTTAGCAAAAATGAAAATAGTGCTAAACTTTTAGCAAAACAACTTTCAAGATTAATTCAAAAATCCAAATAAAATCAAAAACTCCACACAAGTTAAACTTTTGTATTAATTTCTTTTTTTTACTCATCATTTTAACTTTTTTAGTCTATAAAAATATTTTAACTTAAACTTAATATATATGTAAAATTATATGATAAATAGTAAAATATTGAAATTATATATATTTTGTATTGAAAACTATAATTTTCAAACTTTTATATTTATCTGTTTATACATAAGTAAAATATATTAAAAATACCTATAATATAGTATTTTAAAGCATTTTATTTTTTGGATGAAAATAATTTATCCATAAAAAAATAAGTATAATTTTTTGAAAAATATTATAAGTTATTTTATGCAGCTATAAAAGACTAAAGATGTATATTTTTCATTTCAACTAAATTTTAGTTTATATTTTTGCTTAAATAAATTTGAAGTTTAAAAATGTAGATTAGTTATTTTCTTGACTTTTAGGATAATCAAAAAACACAACTTCCCCGCTGTGTTCTTTTATATCTTTAAATTCTTTTATATCAAATTGCATACATAAAATAGCAGAAGTTGGAAAGTTTTCTAAATCTATATGAGCTAGATACTCACAAAGTTCTTGCAATAAAGGATTGTGCATAATTAGCACTACCCTACTCTCTTTTGATTCTTTTATAAAATTTAACACATCCTTTAAATTACCATCATAAAAGCTTTTTTCTATCTTGATATCTTTTTCTTTTAAAGAAAAGCTTTTACAGAGTTTTTGTGCTGTTTTTATACAACGCTTAGCAGGACTTGAGATAATGCTTTGGGCTTTAAATTCTAAATCCTTAATCCTATAAATCATAGTTTTTAAATCATCTTTTCCACTAGAACTAAGTTCTCGTTGTAAATCTTGATCGTAATTTTCTTTTTGAGCTTTAGCATGACGAATAAAATAGATATATTTCATCTTATAACCTTAAATTTACCCAAAGCATATCCACATATAAAGCCAAAAATATGTGCATACCAAGCTATATTAACACCCATAAAAATAGGCACAAAACTCATTAATAATATAGCCACGATAAGTCCTTTGGTGGCGGTTTTATCCAAATATGCATAATACCCCATTAAAACACATATAGCACCACTTGCACCCACTACATTTACAAAACTGCCATCAAAACTTAAATACACATAAAAAGCACTAAGCAAAGAGCAAAGAATTCCACCGATTAAATAAAGCAGAGCAAATTTAAAACTTTTTAAGTATTTTTCAAGCATAGAACCAAATTGAAAAAGCACTATCATATTTAAAATCAAATGAGGCCAATTTCCATGCATAAATATTGAGCTTAAAATTTGCCAATAAAATCCTTGAAAAAAAAATAAATTTAAACCCAAAATAGTATCTAAATTTAAAGAACCAAAATAAAGATAATTTACAAAAATAAATACAATAACATTAAAAGCGATTAAAAATGAAGCTACCATTGCCCTACTTTGTATTTTTGATAATTATAACAAAAAGCTATTTAAATTCTAGCTTACACATAAAATTCACATTAATAAGATACAATATCGTCAAAAATATAATAAGGTTAAAAATGAAAAAACTAGCTTTAGCTTTTTTGATTAGTTTAAATACTCTTAATGCTGGTATAGTCATAGCACCTGATTCTTTGCCGGTAAATATCAAACAATTTATTAAAGATTACTTTAATGCAGAGATTGGTCTAGTAGAACAAGATGGATATTCTTACGAAATTTATTTAAGTGATGGAAGTGAAATTGAGTTTTCACTCAATGGAGAATTTAAAGAAGCTGAAAATTTCAGATCTTTAAATTATGCTATTTTGCCTTTAGCAATACAAAATACCATTAAAAATACCTATCCAAATGCAGCGATTATTGAAATAGAAAGAAAAATTTCATATTACAAAATAGAACTTAATAATCAAATGAAACTTTATATTGATGATAATGGGACTATTTTAAGACAAAAATTTGACGATTAAAATTGTTTAAGATCAAGTAAGCAAGTTTTAAATTTTCTTCTAAAAGGCTTTAACCCTTATCAAAACTTATAAAAATTTCAATTGCTCCGGTAGAATAAGGAGCTTTATCATAGGCTCCGTATTGATTTTCTCACCTTAAATATTGCTTTTATTTTGTTTGGACAAAATCATAATTAGTACTACTCTTTGTCAAATTAGATAAACAAATATCAAATTTTTCCTAAGCTAAAATTTTTTAAATATTTACTCCTCTTGCACTCTTACTATCAGGCTTTTTGGTAGCTTAAAATATTCAATCCATTCTTGTTCTTTTTGTCTCATTTGTCCTTGATCTACCTCATGATCATATCCTTGTAAATGAAGCATAGCATGTATAAAAAGTAATGCCATCTCTTCTTCATTACTGTGTTTATACTCCATTGCTTTTTTACTTACTTCATCTAAATTTATCACAATACTGCCAAGTAAATTTTCACAATTTTGTATCAAAGGAAAAGATAACACATCTGTAGTTTTATCTATACCTCTTTGACTAAAATTAATCTCACGCATAACTCTTTCATCTACCAAAACAAGCTCTATATTTTGATCGCTCATTTTCTGTGCTATTTTTTCAAGAAAAGAAATATCCATTTCTTCTTCACAAAAAATCATTATTATCCTTTTGATTTTATAATTTCAAAATTATATCAAAATTAAGGAAAAGCATGAAAAAAGCTCTTTGTATTATAAGTGGTGGTATGGATAGTACTTTATGTGCATATTTAGCTAAAAAAGAAGGATATGAGATCATTGCTTTACATTTTGACTATAACCAACGCACCATGCTTAAAGAAAGGGAATGTTTTAATAAAATTTGTGAAAAACTTAACATAAAAACAAAATATATTTTAGATGTGTCATTTATAGCAAATATTGGAGGAAACTCACTAACAGATTTAAATTTAGAAATTCCCAAAGAAAAACTACATGAAAAAGAAGTCCCAAACACCTATGTTCCTTTTAGAAATGGTATTTTTTTATCTATCGCAGGTGCTATAGCTGAAAAGGAAAATTGTGAAAGTATTTTTATAGGAGTGGTACAAGAAGATAGCAGTGGTTATCCTGATTGTAGTGCGAAATTTATACAAAAAGCTAATGAATTTATCAATGAAGGTACAACAAAAACTTGCAAAGTACAAATAAAAACCCCATTAGTTCATCTAAGTAAAGGACAAATAGTTGAATTAGCCCTAAAAGAAAAGGTAGCCTTAGAATATACTTGGTCTTGCTATGAAAGAGAAGATAAAGCTTGTGGTAAATGTGATAGTTGTTTATTAAGACTAAAAGGCTTTAAAGAGGCTAATGTAAAAGATTTTATAGAATATGTTTGAAAATTTACTTTCATTTTATTTTAGTTTGTATAATTTGCTTTTTTAAACATTAAGGAGAAAACATGAAAAAAATATTATTTGGTTCATTTTTAGCTGCTTCGATTTTGGCAAGTAGTGCTTTGAGTAAAGAATTTAGCTTAGATAAAGCACACACAAATGTAGCTTTTAAAATCAAACATTTACAAATTAGCAATGTAAATGGAAATTTTAAAGATTATGATGCAGTAATTGATTTTGATAGTGCTAAATTTGAATTTAACAAACTTCAAGCAAATATAAAAGTTGCTTCTATAAACACAGAAAATAAAGCAAGAGATACGCATTTACAACAAGATGATTTTTTTAAAGCAAAAACTCATCCAAACATTACTTTTACTATGAGTAAATATGAAAAAATCTCTAATGAAAAAGGTAAAATGTATGGCTCATTAAGTATTGCTGGAGTAAGCAAAGATGTTGTTTTAGATACTGAAATTGGCGGTGTTATTAAAACAGATAGTGGCAAAGAAAAAGCAGGTTTTACTCTACAAGGACAAATTAAAAGAAGTGATTTCAAATTTGCTCCTGATACTTCTAGTTTAACACTTAGCGATGAAGTACAAATTAGCATCGAAGCAGAAATCAACGAAAAATAATATTATAAAAGCATTTTACTTTTTGTAAAATGCTTTTGATTTTTATTTAGCTACCCAACCTTCTTTTTTCCAAATTTTTTGAGCTTCTTTACTTTGTGTAAATTTGATGAATTCAGCTACTTTTGGATTTTTTAAACCTTTTTGCGTTGGAACTATTTCAGCCGCTCTGTAAATGATTGAATTTTTATCCGCTAAAATAAATTTATTTTCTTTCTCTCCAACTGCTTTAATCCAATGTGTCCAAATGATTAAAGCATCGATTTTTTGATTATTTTTCCACTCATCAACCGCTGCTTTTGAATTTTTAGCATATACTTTAATGTTTTTTCTTAATTTTTCTAGGTTTTCAATTTTTCCTGTTTTTAAAGCCATATCCTCATATAAGCCAACCTGCCCTGCTCCATCAACCACCATAACATTAACACCATCTTTTAAAAGATCTTCAAATTTTTTAATTTTTTTTGGATTATTTGCTCTTACAATCATACCCGAGCCTCTAGCATTTAAAACCTGAACATCTTGTATTTTGATTTGTTTTGGCATTGCTTTAACAAAACCATCCATCATAGAAGTATTACCTGAATAAATAATATCAGCATCTGTTTTTGCTTTTTTTATCCATTTAGGTGTTGGTCCTGCATTAATAATAACTTTTTCTCCATGTTTTTCTTCAAATTGCTTAGCAAGCTCTTTCAAAACAGGAGCAGGACCACCTGGACCATAAACTAAAATTTCAGCATTTAATGCAGCTGCAGCAAATAAACTTAAAAATAAAAATTTTTTCATATTTTTTTCCTTAAATTAATAAAATAAAATCGTAAATATATCTTTTTAAAGTTGATATTTTTTTAATCAAATAAACTAATTTTTTTCTCTTGTGCTAAAAAATATTCCAAAAACTCTTCTTCGCTTTCTTTGATTAGGCAATATTTAAAATCAAAAAAATTCTTTAATTCACTCAAATTTATATAAGAAAAATCACAAAATAATGAATTTTTTAATGCTATTTTGAAATCTTTAACGCCTTGGAGTTTTTGGCATATAAATTCAAAATCTTTTTCATTTTCCACAAGTAAAATTACTCTAGAACTTCCACCAAAAGCACAAATTTCATTTTTTGAGTTTAAAAAATATGCCTTAAAAAGATCTAACTTTTTTTCATTAAAATTAAAAGATAGATTTTGCTTTTCAGTAAAATCAATAAATCTAGCAAAAATATCTGCATAAAAAAATGCAAATTTTAAATCTTTAAAATACAAATTTTTACAAAGCAAACTCGTTTGAAATAAAGATTTAGAGCCTAAAATTTCGTATTTACATGCTTTTAAAGTATGAAAATTTGATTTAAGTTTTAAAATAAATTTTTCATCATCAGAGCAAAAGAAAGTTTTTTCTTTTGAATTTTTTAAAAGATCAAAATCTAATAAAATATTTGAGTTTAAGACTTTAAAATTAAATGCCTTTGCAAATTTTAATTCTACATGATTGCAATATATAAATTCATAAGATTTTTCTTCACTTAAAAATCTAAAAAGTCTAAAAATAGTTGCTTCTAAATCATCAACTTGAAGATAAAACACATCTTTATCTTCAAGTTTTAATCTTTCCTCACTTACTATAACATAAGCACCAAGTTTTATAGCAAAGCTTGCTTGTTCATTATTTTTAGCAAAAAAAACACTTGCTTGTTTGACTTTGTTTAAATCTATACTAAAATCATAAATACTAGAAGTTGCTCCATAATTTAAAACTCGAGCATTAATAAGTTCGATAAAGTTAGAAATATTCATCTAGCCTATTAAAGCTCCATTTTCGATAAAGCCTTGTGGGCTTATCAAAACTAATTTTTCATCTTTTTGAGCACTTAAAATCATACCTTGGCTTTCATGACCAAAAATTTTAGCTTTTTTTAGATTTGTAATTACACAAACTTGCTTGCCTATTAACTCACTAGCTTTATAAAATTTAGCAATACCTGAAAGCACTTGTCTTAGTTCGCCATTTTCAAGTTCAAGTTGAAATTTTAAAAGCTTTTCACTGCCTTCTATATTCTGACAATCTTTTACTAATGCTACTTTGATTTCGATTTTTTTAAAATCATCTATTTTAATTTGAGCTAAATTTGGCTTCTCTTCTAATTTTTCTTCTTTTTTGTTTTCTTGGGTTAATTCAACTTTTGGAAACAAAGCTTCACATGCACTTGATTTTAAATCACATAATTGATTATTTAAAATTAGTTTTTGATAATTTTCGTTTGATATTTCAAAATTTAAAGCCTTTGCAATTTTTGATGCTGTCTTTGGCATAGCAGCTGAAAGTAAAATAGTTGCTTTTGTTAAAATATTAGCACATAAAGCCACTAAAGCATTAGCTTTTTGCGTTTGATTATTTTTAATCAAATTCCAAGGCTCATATTTACTAATACTTAAATTTGCTAAAGATAAAGCCTTGAAAAGTTCCTCTAAATAGCGATTTGGCTGGATATTTTCCAAAGCATTGATTGCATTATCTAAATACTCTTTGCATTCATTTAATTCTTGATTAAAATACAAATTCACATCTTTACACTCAATAATATTTTGAGAATACTTAGCACTCATACCGATAATTCTATTTAATAAATTTCCAAGCTCATTGCTTAATTCTGCATTGATTCTAGTGACTAATGCTTTTTGCGAAAAATCTCCATCATTACCAAAAGGAACTTCTCTGAGTAAAAAATATCTAAAAGCTTCTAAACCAAAAGTATCTGCTACTTCTTTAGGCGCTACTACATTGCCTTTAGATTTGCTCATTTTTTCACCATCTTTAGTCCACCAACCATGTGTTGCTATAAATTTAGGTAAAGGAAGTTCTAAACTCATCAAAAACGCAGGCCAATACACTGCATGAAAACGCAAAATATCTTTGCCTACAAAGTGTATATGAGCAGGCCAAAGATCCATATTTTCATCATCAAGTCCATAGCCCAAAGCACTCACATAATTCATCAAAGCATCAAGCCAAACATACACCACATGTTTTTCATCATTTAGTTCTTTTGGAAGCTTTATACCCCATTCAAAACTCGTTCTTGTAATGGAAAGATCTTTTAAGCCACCTTCTACAAAATAAATCAACTCATTAGCCTTATTTTTAGGTAAAATCGGCTCTTTTTCTTTGTACCATTTAAGAATTTGATCTTGATATTTAGAAAGCTTGAAAAAATAACTTTCTTCTTTTAAAAGCTGTGTTTTCTTACCACAATCTGGACAATGACACTCATTTACAAGCTGAGTTTGGGTAAAATAACTCTCACAAGAAACACAATAAAAGCCTTCATAAGTGCCTTTGTAAATATCACCTTTATCAAACATTTTTTTAAATGCTTTTTGAACGCTTAATTTGTGATTTTCATCCGTAGTTCTAATGAAATAATCATAAGAAATTTCAAACTCATCCCAAAGTTTTTTAAACTTAGCACTAATTTCATCTGCATATTCTTTAGGGGTAAAATTTCTAACGCTAGCAGCTTGCTCTATTTTTTGACCATGTTCATCTGTGCCTGTTAAAAAGAATGTTTTTTCTCCCTGTAAGCGATAAAATCTAGCCAAAGTATCTGCTATAATCGTAGTGTAAGCATGACCAATATGAGCCACATCATTTACATAATATATCGGGGTAGTAATATAACGCATTTTCAACCTTTATTAAAAATCAAATCCACCTTCTTTACCTTTAGACATACTCTTATAAACTGCTTCTATATACTCTTTTCTTAAAGAACACTCAAAAATCATAGAGCAAGGTAAACAAGATTTTATTTTTTTTTCGTTTTGACAAGCTTGAAGTTCATTTTTTTTAACTTCTAAAGCCAACTCAAATTCATCTTTAACTTCAGCCATTAAAAACCTTTATAAGCTTGTTTTAGTTTTTCAATTTCATATTTAGAACCTAAAAAGCATGGCGTACTTGCATGAATTTTTTCAAATTCTAAATCAAGTAAAGAATTATTTTCTCCATTGGTAGAAAATCCTCCTGCTTTTTCAAAAATAAAAGCAAAAGGAAGCACCTCAAAATATGCTCTTAATTTTCCATTTGGTGCATCGCTTGTTGCAGGATATGAAAACAACCCTCCACCTTTGAGTAAAATTTGGTGCAAATCACTCACCATAGCACCAGAATATCTCAAGCGATAACCCTCATCAAATAAAGCTTTTATAAAGGCTCTATGAGTATTTGACCAATTTTTTTGTGTCCCACCGCTTGCATTTAATTTGCCTTTTTCATTTAATTTTAAATCCTTAACAAAAACAAATTCATCTTTTTCATTTAATCTATAAAGCTTAGGAGTGTCTATACACACTATAAGCTCTAAACGCACGCCATAAATAGCATAAATTGCTGCTTTTAGATTTTTTGCATTAGCCTTTTGCTCATAAATAGCAAAAATAGAACCTATAGCAAAATTCACATCTACTAAAGAAGAACCATCTAAAGGATCATAAGCAACAACATATTTCTCATTTTCATTGATTAGCAATTGCTCTTGTTTTTCCTCGCTAATTAAGCTTTTTAAACCTTTGCTTTGCTTTAAAATTCTAGTGATAATCTCATCGCTTTTCACATCAAGTTTTAATTGATTATCTCCTGTGGCATTTTGAGAAGTGGTATAATCAAAATCTTTTAAATATCTAAGTTCTTTTGAAATTTCAATCACTGCTTTTTGTATATCGTCAATTAATTCTTGCATATTTTACCTCTATACTTTTTTTGAATTTTTTAATATAAAATCACAAATACTTTCCAAATCATCCAAATAAAGCCAAGTTAAATTTTTATTTTCAATTTTCTCATAGCTTGCAATAGCCTTAGAATAAGCAAAATAGCTCTCATCTACTTCTTTACAAAAAACGCTAATTCTTGGCATATCTAAGGTTTTTAAGCCCTCTATAAATAAAAAATCAAATTCTCCTAGTTTAGAAATAGCTTCATCTAAAGTACTTGGAGAATGTGTAAATAAAGTTGTCCTTGTAGGACTTAAAACCATTACATCAGCACCACTTTGAAAAAATTTAAAACTATCTTTTTTTGCTATATCAAAGCTTGCCTTATCTTTTGGATCATGTTTTATAATGCATACTTTATAATTTTGTTCCATAAAATACTTAGCAACTTGAGTAATCAAAGTCGTTTTACCTGAATTGGAAGGCCCGCTAAAAGCCATTGCTAATCTTTTCATAACTTCCTTAAATCAAATAAAATAAATGAAATTATATCTTTTTAAAAGTTAAAAGCTTATAATTATAAAAAAATTAGGAACAAAAATATGAAAAAAGTTTATATGATTATTTTTTTAACACTTATTTTTACCGCATGCTCTAATAAAACCCAAGAGCAAAGTGAAATTAATTTAAAAAGTCAAACTCTAATGTATGCACAAAAAATTAATTTTAATTATAAAGATAATAGAGTAGTTGCTTTATTGAGCTATTTAAACCCTGTATTAGATGAAAAAAGTCAAAAAGAAGTTTTTGTACTTAGTTTTTTGCCAAATATCAACATCAAGCAAGAGCAAATTTCAATACTCATAGATGGAGAAAAAACTAATATAAAAACCTTAGATCAAAATGATAAATTATTTAAATATATCATTAAGAGTGATTATGCAAGTTATTACAAAATCACTCTTAATGAATTAGTGCAAAAACCTATTTTAAAACTTGATTTGTGTTTTGAGAATCAGTGTTTTGAGCTAAAGTTTCAAAAAATTTCGAAATCGGTGTATTATCGTTCAGAAGATGCAAATAAACAACATAATTAGCTAAAACTTTCTTAGCATATACCCTGCTTTCTGCATAAGGAACAAGCTCCATTGATAAAAATGGCTCATATTTTCCCGCTCTAAACATATCTTCTCTTTTGAGCATTCTAGTGGTAAATCCTATACCTCCATTATAAGCATAAGCCACAAAAACCGGGGAATTAAGTTTAGATTCTAAATAATCTAAATGATGATTTGCAAAAGTATAAGCTGTTTTTGGTTCAAAAAGTATGTCTTGATCAAAATTTGGAATTTGCAGTTCTTTATTGCCTATATGATTAGCTAAAAATGGGATAAATTGCATAATACCCAAAGCATAAGAAGTTGAAATGGCTGTTGGTATAAAACGACTTTCTTGTCTAGCTAAAGCTAAAATCATAGCTTTTCTTTGCGTGGAATAATCTTTTAAATATTCAAAATAAGGCATAATAAAATAATGTTTTTTAAAACCTTCGGCCCTTTCTTTAATATAGGCATAAATAGCGATATTTTCCTTGGTATAAAAATCTTTTGCAAGTTTTTCTAGCTCATTAGGAGTGCCTTTTGCAATTTCTTTTGCGAGCTTTTGCCAAGCAAAAGGATCTTTCATATCAAAATCATTTTTTTGTTTTTTTGGCTTTAATTCTTCTATTTTAGGTAAAGGCAAGCCTTTTAACTCTCTTGCATAAAGACTATAAATATTTAAAGAATCACTTTGAGCAAGCTCATCAATGTATTTTTTATCTTGAGTGATCAAATATAGCCAAAAATTTGCATTATCTACTAAAGGTTTGCTTTTAAAAGTATCTTTTGCTACTTGAAAAAATTCCAATGCTTTTTTATCGTCATTTTCTAAAATAGCATTTACACCTAGATAAAAAGCATTATCTTGAAAAGTTAAATTTGCATCTACATTGACTAGAGATTTTCTTATCAATGGACTTTTTTTCTTAATGATAATTTCTTTTACAAAATTTGTAAATTCTTTTTCTTTAGCTAATTCATTTACAAAATCTTTTTCTAAGAAAAAATCTTTTTTATCTTTTAAGAAATTATAGATTTTATAAAAATTAGCACTATCATAATTTAAAACCGCATAACTTAGAGGATCTTTAGCATCAAAGGCTTCTAAAAGTTTTGTTAAATTTGGATTATCCTGTGGGATATTTTTTTTCATCTCATTACGCACTGAAGCATTAAGATCTTGTATAAAAGTTAAACTATTTAATCTTATAAGCTGACAAGTAGCATTAGCATCTAAGATATTTTGCGTATTAAATTTATAACAAGCTTCATATTCTTTATTATACCCCAAAGGCGGAATAATGGCTTCAATGGCATTTTTAATACGCCCTGCATAACGATAAATATGTTCTTTTAAACCTTCAACTTCTTCTTTTTTAAATTCATTTTTTTCTAATAAACGATATAAATAATAATCCTTAGCTAAAGAATTTGGTCTTTGCTCTAATTCTTTATAAGAATACATTGCACTATTTGCAAAAACCACTCCAGCTAAAAGTAACACTACACTTTTTTTCAACACTTATAAACTTCCTAAAATTAAATTTGATAAAAATATTTGGATAAATTTTAATCCTAAAATAATAATCAAAGGTGCTAAATCAATACTCCCTATAGTAGTAGGAATAAACCTTCTTACAAAAGCATAAGCAGGATTAGTTAAACGATATAAAATTTGCACTATAGGATTATATGGATCAGGCCTTACCCAAGAAATCAATGCGGCAATGATTATAATCCATACATAAATTTCAATAACTAAAGAAAAAATTTGCACCAAAGATACAATCAAACTTGTTCCAACTCCCATTTTACTCCTTTATAATTTCTTTAACAAAAGGCTTGATTAGAGTATAAATTTCACTCATTTCAGGTCCATGAGTAACCCCTGTTAACACCAAACGCAAAGGCATAAAGAAATTTTTACCTTTTAAATTTGTTTTTTCCATCAAAATCTTTTTAAACTCATCATATTCTTGAGGTAAATCTAAATCTTTTAAAACTTCTTTAATCAACTTACATTCTTTTTCAAATTCATTATAATTTTTAACTGCAAAAATTGCTTGTATTTTTTCTCTTATCTCATTTAGCGTGCTAGCTTCTTGAGTATAAAATTTTGCAAGCTCAGCTACATCTTTGCCTAAATTTAATAAAGAATTTAATTTATCATTATCAAGCATTTTTATATGCTCACGGTTAATTTGCATTAAACGCTTAGTATCAAATCTTGCAGGAGATTTTGAAACTTTTTTCAAATCAAACCATTCTATGGCTTCTTCTAAAGTAAAAATCTCTTTTGGAGTTTTATTACCTAAAAGTATTAAATAATTTGCAATAGCACTTGCTAAATATCCATTATCAAGCATCCATTTTACACTAGAATGAGCCTCTCTTTTGCTCATTTTAACACCTTCTTCATTTAAAATGATAGGCAAATGTGCATAAGTCATGCTTTTATCATAACCCAAACTTGCTCTAATATGTTCTTGCTTAGGAGTATTTGAAACATGATCTTCGCCCCTTATAATACAAGTAACACCTTCTAGCATATCATCAACCGCACAAGCAAAATTATAAGTTGGGGTTTTATCAGCCCTCATAATCACAAAACTATCAATATCTTCAGGATTAAAACCAATCTTACCTTTAATATAGTCTATAAATTTCATTTGCGATTGAGGTTTTTTAAGACGGATTATGAAAGGTTTTTCACAATTTAATACATCAATATCTGCAAGTTTTTCACAAGTACCATCGTATCTATATGCTTGATTTTTACTTTTAGCTAGTTCTTTTTTATGAGCTAATTCATCCTCAGTACAAAAACAAGCAAAAGCTTTTTTTTCACTTACTAGCTTTAAAGCCATTTGACGATGAAATTTCAAATTCTCACTTTGTACATAATAATGCTGCCAAGTTATACCAAATTCTTTCAAAATAGCTTTTATTTCTTCTTCTTTTCCAGCTATATTTCTAGCATTATCCGTATCTTCAATACGCAAAATAAAATCAGAATTTTCTTGTCTTGCTTTAATATAATTAAATAAAGCTGCTCTTAAATTTCCAATATGCATATCTCCAGTAGGCGATGGTGCAAACCTATACATTATTTATCCTTTTAAAAAACTTTTTTACCATTATACAATTAAATACTTGCTATTTCTTTTAAGTTCACACAAAATTCACTCAATAGCAATATGATTTCATAAATAATTCAACATAAAGGATAAAAAATGAAATTAAAAATAGCTTTAGCAACATTAGTTACTGCAGGTTTTGTTTTTGCACAAGATATGATTGTAGGAGTTAATGCTTTACCAGCAAATTCTAAAAATTTCATACAAAAACATTTTACAGGTTCAAACATTGCTTTAGTTAAACAAGATATTGATAGCTTTGATGTTTATTTAGACAATGGAACTGAGCTTGAGTTTTTTATCAATGGAGATTGGAAAGAAATCGATGCAAAATACAGACCAATTGATACTTCTTTTTTAAGTCCAAATGTTTTAGCAACGATTAAAAAAATGCACCCAAATGCAAGTATAATTAAAGTTGAAAAAGAAATTCAAGGTTATAAATTCAAACTTAATAATATGATGGAAATTTATACTGATGTAAATGGAAATTTCTTGGGACAAAAATTTGATGATTAGAATTTAAGCTAAGCTTTTTTGCTTAGCTTTTATAAGAATTTAGAGCAAGCTCTTGTATATTATAATTAGCAACTCTCTTGTAAGTAAAGCCTTTTTTCTCTAAAAAATCAAGTAAAATTTTCTCCATTTTTTCTAAAGCATTTAAGACTTCTTTTGAAAGTTCAAAACTCAATGGCTCTATACGCTTTGGCACGCAAGCTAAAATTTGAGTTTTAGGTAAATCTCCCATAAGTTCCATGTATTGTAAAGTTTGAAGCATTTCAACCTCATGCGCACTACCACTCCAATTAACTTTTTTTGGCATTGCATCATAAGGAAAGAAAAAAATATCTCCAATCTTAGCATCATCTGCTGCAATACAATCAATCACAATCATTTCATCATATTCGGCTATAATATAGCTAAGTTGTAAAGCCAAAGTTCCACCATCTACAAAACTCACCGAGTCTTTTTCATGATAAAACTTATAATTTTTTTCTAAAAGTTTGCAAAGATGAACGCCTAAGCCCTCATCTGCAAACATAATATTACCAATACCTAAAACTAGAAGTTTCAACGATTTTCTCTTACAAATTTATAACCGCTAAAGATAGCATCTAAAGCACCATCTTTACCTTTAACTGAGTTAAATACAGCCATATAAATATGCACTGGAACAAAAATCAACACAACCCACATTAAAATTCTATGATAGGTTCTAACATCAGCCAATCCACCTAACATTACCTCAATAGGTCTTAAAATATTATATAAAAATCCACCCAAGCCTTCATGATATACATGCATATAAAGGATTAATCCTGTCAAAATAAGCCCAAACATAACAAGATAAAAGAAAAGGTAAGTTACAAATTGTAAAGGATTGTATACACCTTGTAAATGCGGGTGCTTTCCTAGGAAAATGTAAAATTTAATTTGCTCTATCCATAATTTTACATTAAAAATATCTTTTATACTCTTTCTCTCACCATCACTTTTTGAATCAAAAAAGAACAAATATGTTTTAAAAATTACACAAGCTATTAAGATAAAACCAAAAATTTGGTGCACCATGCGGTATTTTGCCTGCATAAATAAAGTCGGTTCAGATGAAATAGAAGGAGCTTGAAATACATAAGAAATATAATATCCAGTTCCCACTAAAATCACGATTGCAACCGCTCTTAACCAATGTGTAAAACGAAGACCGATACTAAATTCGTATTCAGCCTTTCTGTTTGATTTTAAGGAATGTTTAGAATCCATACTAAAGTCCTTTCCTTATAAATTTACATTAACTTTATACTCGCTAAGATTATTACCTTTAGTATCCATTACATGTACTGCACATGCTATACAAGGATCATAAGAGTGAATAGCTCTTATTACTTCTAAAGGCTGTTTAACATCAGCTAGTTTCATACCAATAAGACATTGTTCATAGCTACCACCTACTCCATTTGCATCTTTTGGACTTGCATTCCAAGTAGAAGGAACTACTGCTTGCCAATTTTCAATTACACCATTTTTAATCCTACACCAATGGCTCAATGCACCACGAGGTGCACTTCCCATAAATCTACCTTTGTATTCTTTGTTTTTATCAATTGCATAAGTAGCACAAGTACTTTCATCTGTTTTTAAATTTTCAACCAAAGAATTAAATGCTTTTAAACCATGATCAGCAATAATTTTAGCTTCAATTGCTCTAGCGCCTGTTCTTCCTAAAGTGCTCATAAGTGCTTGAACTGGTAAATTCGTAGCTTTTAAGAAAGAATCAACCGCTTCTACTACAATTTTATTACCCTTAGCATAATTTACTAAAATATTTGCTAATGGCCCAACTTGCATAGGCGAATTTTCATATCTTGGAGCTTTAATCCAGCTATATTTGCCTTTAATATCAAATACCTTACTATGAACCATATTGCCTTTATCATTAATGCTTTCACCATCAATTAAGCCTGTATAGTTTGGATTAGTTTTACCATCATAAGGATGCAAAGCTTCATTGTCTGCATACCATGATCTTGTAGCCTCTTCGGTGATTTTAGCTTCATCTACTTCTTCAACCTTACTCAAATCACCATTTCTAATAATACCACCTTCAAACAACCATTCATCACTTGAAATTTGGAATTCTCTCTCAGTATAGAAGTTATTTACCCCTACATCATTTAATACACTTGCTTCTTTAGAGTAAGCTTTAGCTGCCATGATTAAATCCGGATAATAAGCACGATTAATAAAATCAGCTACTTCTTGGAATTTAGTCATATATTCAGCCATTCTTGATGGGTTTAAAAGATCCATAACACAAGTTACACCGCCTACAGTTAAACTTTGTGGGTGAGGATTTTTAGCACCAAAAATCGCCATAGCTTGAGCTATTGTTCTTTGAATTCTTAAACATTCTAAATAATGTGAAAGCGCAATAAGGTTTTGCTCAGGAGTAAAGTGATAAGTCGCATGTCCATAATAAGCATTTGCAAATGGTCCAAGATTTCCTTTATCTACAAAGGTTTTTAGTCTTTGCTGAACTTCTAAAAGCTTATCTGCACCTGTTGCATAAGGCATATCAGTATATTTAAATGCTTCATCACTTGCTTTTTTTACATCAGCACTTAAAGCACTTACAACATCAACAAAATCAAGACCATGAAGTTGATAAAAATGCACAGGATGATCATGCATGTATAAAGCTGCATTCATTAAAGTTCTAGTTAAGACTGCATTTAATGGTGGAGTAATACCTAAAGCATTTTCTACTGCGATAATCCCTGCTCTATAATGTGAAAAAGTACAAACACCACAAATTCTTTGAGTTAAAAAGCCTGCATCTCTTGGATCACGACCTTTTACAATAGTTTCAATCCCTCTCCATAAAGTTGATCCTGAATATGCTTCTTTAATGACATTATTTTCATCAACCACTACTTCAACTCTTAAATGTCCCTCTATTCTAGTAAGTGGATCTATAATAATTCTTTTTGACATTTTTAATCCTTATTTTTTTCTAATGAAGCAATTACAGCATGTGCAGCAACAGCTACGCCTGTTACACAAAGCACACCTATACCAATTTTATCTGAAATGCTATCAGCACCCAAGCCATAAACAGTATCAAATAATCTTCCTGCCATCACTTCTTCAAAAGGTCCCATAGTATCCCAAAAATCAGGTTCAGAACAGCCTATACAACCATGTCCTGCTTGGATTGGCCATGAAGTATGTTGATTAAATCTCTCTCTTGAGCAATTATTAAAAGTATAAGGGCCTTTACAACCTACTTTATAAAGACAATATCCTTTTTTTGCTCCCTCATCACCAAATTGTTGCACAAATTCACCCGCATCAAAGCGTCCTCTTCTTTCACAAAGATCATGAATTCTTAACCCATAAGCCCATTTTGGTCTATTGTAGGCATCAAGCGCTGGCAATGTTTGATACAATATGTAATGAATCACATTACCTATAATATTTTTTTCACTTGGAGGACAACCTGGTACATTAATAACTGTTTTATTTGTTACTTTACTTAAGCTTACAGCATTGCTTGGATTAGGTCTAGCAGCTTGGATACCACCAAAAGCTGAACAAGTACCTATAGCAAAAATAGCTAAAGCATCATTACAGGCTTGTTCTGCTAATTGTCTTCCTGTTTTTCCATGTGGTCCTATAGTTAAAAAGTTTTCTGTAGCACCTGTTGGTATACCACCTTCTACCATTAAGATATATCTACCTTTATATTTTTCCATAGCAGCTTCAAGATTATGTTCAGCTTGCCAACCTGCAGCACCCATTATAGTTTCATGATATTCTAAAGAAATATGATCAAAAATCAAACTATCAATAGTAGGAGCATCGCTTCTTAACAAACTTTCAGAACACCCTGTACATTCAGCCATATGAAGCCAAATCACTGGAAGTCTATCACTAAGCTCAGCAGCTCTTGCAACTACTGGAGTAAAGCTAGCAGGTAATGCTAAAAATGCAGTCATAGCACTAGCCCATTTCATAAAATCTCTTCTTGAAAAACCTGATTGCTCTAAAGCTTTAGAGATAGAAATCTCATTTTTCAAAAGAGGAAGTTTTTCTAATGCGTCTAAACGGCGATTAAAAATATCTAAATCACTCATTTGTTGTTCCTTAAATTATAGAAATATCATTAAGGATTTTAAAATATTTATTGTTAAGAATAGATAAAAAATGATAATTTTTTAATCAAATATACGAAGTATTTACAATTTAGTATTATTAAGATAATTTTACTCTAAATAAGCAAGTATTACACTTGCTTATTGTTTAACAATGATGATTTCATCATCTTTAGAATCTATAATAATCTCATCGTTTTCATGTAATTGATCAGATAATATCATATCACTTAATTTATCTTCTACCATATCATACAAAGCTCTTTTTAATGGTCTTGCACCAAAATCCACATCAAAACCAACCTTTGCTATTAACCTAGCAGCATTATCACTCAAGCTTGCTTTAATACCTCTATTTTCAAGACTTTTTTGCAAGGTATTAAAAAGCAATTTAACTATTTTTTCAGCTTCACTTTCTCCCAAAGGGTTAAAAGTGATAATATCATCTAAACGATTTAAAAACTCAGGTCTAAAAAAGCTTCTAAGAGCTTCTTTGATAGCTTTTTCTCTTTCTTCGCCCTTTAACTCCATAATAAAATTTGCACCTATATTAGAAGTTAAGATAATGATAGTATTAGTAAAATCGACCGTTACGCCTTTACTATCTGTAGCCCTACCATCATCTAAAATTCCCAAAAGTATATTAAATACATCTTTATGGGCTTTTTCTACTTCATCAAATAAAATCACACTATAAGGCTTTCTTCTAACAGCTTCAGTTAATTCCCCACCTTCTTCATGCCCTATATATCCTGGAGGTGCACCTAAAAGTCTTGATACACTGTGTTTTTCCATAAATTCACTCATATCAAAACGCACCATAGCTTTTTCATCATCAAATAAAAATTTAGCCAAAACTTTAGCACTTTCTGTTTTACCTACTCCAGTTGGCCCTAAAAATAAAAAGCTTCCTATAGGCTTAGTTGCTTGATTTAGCCCTGCTTTGTTACGCTTAATAGCTTTAGCTAAAGCACTCAAAGCCTCATCTTGCCCTATGACACTTTCTTGTAAATATTCTTGAATATGTAAATATTTTTGTTTTTCAGAAGTGAGCATTTTTTGCACACTAATGCTTGTCCATTTACTTAAAATGCCAGCTACTAAATCCTCATCTACTTGATTTTTAAGCAAAACTCCTTCTTGGGTCATTTGTTTCCATTTTTCTTCTAAATTTAAAACCTCTTTTTCGCACTCTAAAATTTTGCCATATTCTATTTCAGCAGCCTTTTGAAAATCTCCTTTATTTTTAGCCAAAATAGCTTCATTTTTTAAAGTATCGATTTCTTTTTTCTTTGCACTTATGCCATTAAATACTGCTTTTTCATTTTCAAATTTAGCATTAAGTTTGATTTGCTCTTCTTTTAAATTTGCTAATTCTTTTTTAATCTCTTCTAATCTTTTTTCATTAACTTCATTTTCTTCCATTTTTAAAGCTTCATTTTCTACTTCCAAACTTTCAATTTGTTTTCTAACCTTTCTTAAAGAATTTGGCTCACTTTCTATTTGCATTTTTAATTCCGCTGCAGCCTCATCAATTAAATCAATCGCTTTATCAGGTAAAAATCTATTAGCTATATAACGCTTAGATAGCTTTGCAGCTGCCACTAAAGCACTATCATTGATAGTTACATTATGATGAATTTCTAATTTTTCTTTTATACCTCTAAGCATAGCCAAAGCTTCATTTACACTAGGTTCAGCTACATTTACAGGCTGAAATCTTCTTTGTAAAGCTGCATCTTTTTCAAAATATTTTCTATATTCTTTTAAGGTTGTAGCACCTATAGTATGAAGCTCACCTCTTGCTAAAGCAGGTTTTAAAATATTTGCTGCATCCATGCTCCCTTCATTTGCACCTGCACCTACAATGGTGTGAATTTCATCTATAAATAAAATTACATTCTTATGTTTTATTACTTCATTTACAACAGCTTTTAATCTATCTTCAAATTCACCTCTGTATTTTGCTCCTGCTATTAAAGCACTCATATCTAAAGCTATAACTTTTTTATTTTGCAATGAAGTAGGAACATCTTTTTTTACTATCCTTTGTGCTAAAGCTTCCACCACAGCAGTTTTTCCTACCCCTGGCTCACCTAATAAAATAGGATTATTTTTAGTTTTTCTGATTAAAATTTGCATTAATCTTTGAATTTCTTCTTCCCTACCTATAACAGGATCAAGCTCATTGTTTTTAGCTTTCATAGTCAAATCAATACCAAATTTAGACAAAGAATCAAGTGTTTCATCACTTGTTTTGGTTTCTATTTTAGCTCCTGCTCTAATAAATTCCAATTCTTTTTTAAACTCATTTAAATCTACAAATTTAGACAAAAGTTCTTTAATAACCCCGCTAGCACTTTCTGAAACAAGCCACATATCCACAGCTAAATAACTATCTTTATTTTCTAAAGCCAAGCCTTTTGCTTTTTCTAAAGAATTAATAAATTCATTTGAAAATTTAATATTATCTTTATTTACATTTGAGCTAGTAGGAAAAGATGAAATTTTACTTTTTACTTCTAACTCAAATGCCTCTTTAGAAACATTTAATTTATTAAAAACTTGATTAAGCAAACTGGAGCTATCAACACTTAAAGCCCATAATAAATGCAAAGGTTTTATTTCACTATTCTTAGAATGAATGGCCAAAGAAATTGCACTTTCTATATTTGAAAGCATAGAATCTGTTAAAAAATCTTGTATATTTGCCATTTTTACTCCTTTTTACTTTTATATGAAGTGTATTATATAACTTTAGTCTATTATTGTCAAGTTTATTTAGTTATATTTATAAATAATTTTTTATATATATACACTAATATCATAAAAATATTTACTTTATTTACGATTTTTTAAGCAAAAATAACTAAAATTAGATAATTATTTTATGAATTCATATTTATTTTGGAGTTTTTCCTTTGAAGACAAAAAGAAATCTTATTATCGCAGCTAGCATTTGTAGTTTAATAACCGCTTCTTTTATTTTTACTAACTTGCAAGCTAAAAATCCCGCTCCTAGCGAAGCAGAAAAAAAAATAGAAGCTTTATCTAAACTTACAAGAACTATGTCTATCATAGAACAATATTATGTTGATGATGTTAATTATACAGATTTGGTTGATAAATCCATAGCAGGTTTGCTTACAAATTTAGATGCCCACTCTTCCTTCTTAGATGAAAAAGGTTATAAAGAACTTAAAGAACAAACTAATGGGGAATTTGGTGGACTTGGTTTTACTATTACCCAAAAAGATGGAGCAATTAGTGTTGTAGCTCCTATAGAAGGAAGTCCAGCGGATAAAGCAGGTATTAAAACTGATGATATTATCTTAAGAATTAATAACGAATCAACTTTAGGTATGACTTTAAATGAAGCTGTTTCTAAAATGCGTGGAGAGCCTAAAACAAAGGTTACTCTAACTATTTATAGAAAAGGCGATGCAAAGCCATTTGATGTAAATTTAAAAAGAGATATCATAAAAGTAGATAGTGTTTATACAAAATTAATTGAAAATGAAAATTTACTTTATTTAAGAGTGACTAATTTTGATAAAAATGTTGTAGATGAAGCTAGTAAAGCGATCAAAAAACATTCTGATACAAAAGGAATTATACTAGATCTTAGAACCAATCCAGGCGGTATTTTAAATCAAGCAGTGGGTTTGGTAAATCTTTTTGTAGATAAAGGAGTAATCGTTTCACAAAAAGGTAAAATTGAAAGCGAGAATGTAGAATTTAAAGCAAATCCTAGTAAAAAAATCACCAATGCACCTTTAGTAGTGCTTGTAAATGGTGGCAGTGCAAGTGCGAGCGAGATTGTAAGTGGGGCTTTGCAGGATTTTAAACGCGCTATTATCATAGGAGAAAAAACCTTTGGAAAAGGTAGTGTGCAACTTATATTACCTATGGATGAAAAAGGTAAAGAAGGCTTGAGACTTACTATAGCAAAATATTATTTACCAAGTGGTAGAACTATACAAGCTGTTGGAGTTAATCCTGATATAGAAGTATTTCCAGGAAAAGTAAGTAAAGAAGAAAATCACAGCTTTGAAATCAAAGAAAGTGATCTTAAAAAACACTTACAAGCTGAACTAGATAAAATCGGACATCAAGAAAAGAAAAAAGACAACAAAGAAGATAAAAATATCATTACCAAAGAACAAATTAATAATGACATACAACTAAAAACCGCAATAGATGCGATTAAAATTTTAAACATTACAAAAGGAGAGTAAAATGGCTATGAAATTAGATCTTTTATATGAAGGAAAAGGTAAAAAAATGTTTAAAACTGATGATGAGAATTTGCTCATCACAGAATTTAAAGATGATTTAACAGCTTTTAATGCAGAAAAAAAGGGTAATGAAGCAGGAAAAGGTGCATTAAATTGTAAAATTAGTACTGAAATTTTTCATCTCTTAGAAAAAGAAGGCATTAAAACCCATCTAGTAGAAACCATCAGCGAAAAAGAACAAATTGTTAAAAAATGTAATATTATACCCATTGAAGTTATTACTAGAAATGTAGCTACAGGATCTTTAACGAAAAGATTAGGCATTAAAGAAGGCACGATTTTACCTTTTGCTGTAGTTGAGTTTTGTTATAAAAATGATGATTTAGGTGATCCTATCATCAATGATGAGCATTGTTTGATTTTAAATCTAGTAAAAAGTGAAAAAGATTTAGAATTAATCAAAAATACCGCAAGACATATCAATTCTATTCTAGTAAAATTCTTTGAATCTAAAGGCTTAAGATTGATTGACTTTAAATTAGAATTTGGTATTGATAATGAAGGAAATATGATCTTAGCTGATGAAATTAGTCCTGATAGCTGTAGATTTTGGGATAGCAAAACTAATGAAAAATTAGACAAAGATCGCTTTAGACAAGACTTAGGTAATGTAAAAATGGCTTACAAAGAAGTCTTAAAAAGAATTTTAAGTTAGGAAAAATAATGAAAGTAACTATAAATATCACACTTAAAAATGGGGTTTTAGATCCTCAAGGCAAAGCCATAGAAAAGGCTTTGCATTCTTTGGATTTTAATAATATTGCAAATGTTAAAACCTCAAAACAAATTAGTTTTGATATAGCTTGTGATGATAAAGAAGAAGTTTTTAAACAAGTTGATTTAATGTGTAAAGAATTACTTGCAAATACTGTGATAGAAGATTATGAGATAATATTATGAAAGTAGCTATTATTCGTTTTCCTGGAACTAATTGTGAGTTTGATACAGCTTATGCCTTTGAAAAATTAGGGGTAAAAACTGAAATCATTTGGCATGAAAGACAAGATTTTAGTGCAGATTTAATCGTATTACCTGGAGGTTTTTCTTATGGAGATTATTTAAGATGTGCTGCTATTGCAAAACTTGCTCCTGCTATGAAAACACTTAAAGAACATGTGCAAAAAGGTGGCTATGTCCTAGGTATTTGCAATGGTTTTCAAATTTTATTAGAGCTTGGTCTTTTAAAAGGAGCTATGAAACATAATAATAGCTTAAGTTTTATTTCTAAAATGCAAGCATTGCAAGTAGTATCAAACAATAATGCTTTTTTGAAAAATTTCCAAAAAAATGACATTATAGAATTACCTATTGCTCATGGAGAAGGAAATTATTTTAATAGCGAAGATGGTATTAAAATGCTAGAAGATAAAGATATGATCTTACTAAGATATATCAACAATCCAAATGGATCTTTAAGTGATATAGCAGGAATTTGCGATGAAAATAAAAAAGTCTTTGGATTAATGCCACATCCTGAAAGAATGTGCGATGATATTCTTGGATCAAAAGTAGGACTTAAAATGTTTGAAGGATTTTTAAATTGCTAAAAATCTTCAAATTTTTTTGTCTTTTTTTACTAACTTTTAACTTATATGCTCAAGAAAATAGTGTTTTTGAAGATTATAACACTTTAGAAAAAAATTACAATCAATTAGATGATCAAGCTAAGCAAATTTATCAAACCATCGCTCCAAGTGATGAGAGTAATTATGAAAGTAAAATCGATGATGAAAATTTCATCCCTCAAGGTTCTTTAGTATTAAACGCAAAAGAATACACTGATGAAGCTTTCATAGATGAAGCTTTTGCTATAGATCTTGAGGTTATTACCACAACTAATGTGAGTTTTGATTTAAATGTGAGTTTTGAAAAAAGTGATGATATGCTTTGGATCAATCCTAATCCTATTTGGGAACAAAAGGCTAATTCATATCATACAAAATTATGGTTTGAAGCTAAAAGTTTAAATGCTAGTTTAAACAAAATCATCGTTTCATTAAGTAGAAATGATCATATTTTTCAAAGCTCATCATTAATTATAAAGCCCATTAAACTTAAAAAAATCGATGCTCCTTCTAATAAATACTCACATATAGTTGCAAGCAATTTGGAAATTAAACAAGTAAAAGCGAGTAGTTTTGATAATGATAGTATAATTTTATTTATAGAACTTGCGGGAGAAAACACAAATCTAGCAAGTTTTAACATAAAAGATATCCAAAAACAAGGTGTAGAGGCTATTAAAGGCGATTTTGAAAAACAAAGTGGATTTTATTATGCTATTTTAGATAAAAGTAAAACGCGTTTTGATTTTTCTTACTTTAATTTAAATTCTAAAGAATTAAAAGATTTTTCCTTAAAAATAGAACTTAAAGAAGATAGTATAAGTACACAAAGTGATTTAAATCCAAAAACTAATGATTTTAATTTTTACAAACAAGTTTTTTTATGGAGCTTGTGCGGTATTTTCGCTTTATGGTTTGTATTTAAAAAAAGCTACACAGCTTTAGGTTTGGCAATTTTGGCTCTAATAGCAAGTTTTTTAGCTCAAAATAACATATATAAAGCTATATTAAAAGCTGAAAGTAAAGTACAAATTTTACCAACTCTAAACTCAACTCATTTTTATTCTGGGAAATACAAACAAGAAGTAGAAGTGTTAGATTCAAGAGATGAATACAGAAAAATTTTATTTAATAATGGAAAAATAGGCTGGGTGAAAAGTGAAGATTTATCAAAGATTTAAAGCTTTAATATTTTGGGTAGAATTTATTTTATCTATTATATTTTTATGTATTGCCTTTTTATTATTGCAATCGCAAGAAAAAATTTGGAAAATCAGAAAAGTATGGTCAAAACTGCAAAAATATGTAATAAACTATAAAATTCAAACCCAAGGTTCTATACACCCTCAAGCTAATTTGCTTTTAATCAATCATCAAAGCTTGCTAGATATAGTTGTTTTGGAAGATTTATGCCCAAAAAATATATCTTGGATAGCTAAAAAAGAACTAGGTGAACTCCCTGTTTTTAAAACTTTGATTAAAAAACCAAAAATTATTTGTATAGATAGAAGTCCAAAAGGCCTAGTAAAGCTTTTAAAAGAAGCCAAAGAAAGATTAAATGAGGATAGAATTTTAGCCATTTTTCCAGAAGGCACAAGATCTAAAACACAAAAACTTTTAAAATTTAAAGTCGGAGCTAAAATTTTAAGTGAAAAGCTTAAGTTAAAAGTCCAGCCTGTGGTAATTGTTGATTCAGCTAAAATTTTAGACACCCAAAATTTTAGTGCAAATAGTGGTGTTTTAAAAGTGGTATTTCTAGATCTTGTCGATACAAGTAAAGATGATTGGCTTGAGCAAACTAGAGAAAAAATGCAAACAATCTTAGATAGCGAAAGGTCACAAGCTTGATTGGTACAATTTTAGCTGTAGGTTTTGGAGGCTTTTTAGGGGCCATATCCAGAATGCTTACTAGCAACTTTTTTAATAAAATCATTCCTCATAACTTTCCTTATGGGACATTAATGGTCAATATAATAGGATCATTTTTAATAGGTTTATTTTTTTCTTATGCAAATTCTAAAGGTGTGCATATTTTTACTAAAAATTTAATTAGCACTGGTTTTTTGGGTGCCTTTACAACTTTTTCAACTTTTTCTTATGAAAATTTGTTATTTTTGCAAAATGGTGATTATTTTCACTTTTTTATAAATATTATTTTAAATGTTATCCTTTGTCTTTTGGCAGTATGGATTGGTTTTTTAATTTTTAAATAAAGGAGATATAAATGCAATTTCAAACTGAAGTTAATCAACTTTTACAACTTATGATTCATTCTTTGTATTCTAACAAAGAAATTTTTTTAAGAGAGCTTATTTCTAATGCAAGTGATGCACTTGATAAACTTAGTTATTTAAGCGTGAGTGATGATGCTTATAAAAATTTAAAATTTGAGCCAAAAATTCAAATTAATTTCAATCAAGAAGCAAAAACCTTAATTATAAGTGATAATGGTATAGGTATGAATAAAGACGATTTAATCAATCATCTTGGAACCATTGCTAAAAGTGGCACAAAAAGCTTTTTAGAGAACTTAAGTGGTGATGCCAAAAAAGACTCTCAACTTATAGGACAATTTGGTGTAGGTTTTTACTCTGCTTTTATGGTAGCTTCCAAAATAGAAGTTTTAAGCAAAAAAGCATTAGATGACAAAGCTTATCTTTGGACTTCTGATGCTAGTGGCTATGAAATAGAAGATGCAAATAAAGATGAACAAGGCACTTGCATAACCTTGCATTTAAAAGATGAAGAGTTTTTAAACTCATACCGCATTGAAAGCATAGTAGAAAAATATTCAAATCATATACAATTTCCTATTTTCATGGAAAAAGAAGAATATTTACCACTACTAGAAGAAGGCGAAAAAGAACCTAAAAAAGAATTAAAAAACACTCAAATTAATACAGCAAGTGCCTTATGGAGACAAAATAAAGCAAGTTTAAAAGCTGAGGATTATGAAAGATTTTATGAACAAAACTTCCATGATTCAAACAAACCTATGCTTTATATCCACACAAAAGCCGAAGGTTCTATAGAGTACAATTCTTTATTCTTTATACCTGCGCAAGCTCCATTTGATCTTTATAGAGTAGATTATAAAAGTGGTTTAAAACTTTATGTTAAAAGAGTTTTTATAAGTGATGATGATAAAGAATTATTACCAACTTATCTAAGATTTGTGCGTGGGATTATTGATGTAGAAGATTTACCGCTTAATGTTAGTCGTGAAATCTTACAAGAAAATAAAATCTTAAAAAGCGTTCAAGAAGCAAGTGTTAAAAAAATCCTAGCTGAACTTAAAAAATTCAAAGAGAAAGATAAAGAAAATTATCTTAAATTCCATGAAAATTTTGGAAAAGTTTTAAAAGAAGGTTTATATGGTTTTGGCGAAAATAAAGACGCTATAGCTAAGCTTTTGTATTTTAAAAACTCAAATAAAGAAGAATTAATTGATCTTGAAGAGTATAAACAAAACCTAGCTGAAGGTCAAAATGAAATTTTTTATATTAGCGGAAAAAATGAAAAACTTTTAAGAAATTCTCCGCTTCTTGAAAGCTATAAACAAAAAAATATCAATGTTTTATTACTTGATGAGGAAATTGATACCATAGTTATGCCTATGATGAATGAATTTGAAGGTTTAAAATTTAGCGCTATCAATCATCTAGCTAGCGAAGAAACTAGCGAAGAACAAAAGGCTGAATTTGCAAGCTTACTCATCAAAATAAAAGAAGTTTTAAAAGATGAAGTTGAAGAGGTAAAACTTAGCCAAAGACTTTCAAATAGTCCAAGTTGTATTGTTTATGATCAAAATAAACCTGATTTTGCTATGCAACAAATTCTTAAACAAATGGGACAAGAACAGCAAGTTAAACCTATACTTGAAATCAATCCTAATCATGAAATTTTAAAAGCCTTAAAAGAAAATGATACTTTAGCTAATGAAATGGCACATATTCTTTTAAATATGGCTAAGCTTAGTGAAGGTATGGGTATAGACAACCCTAGCGAATTTAACAATGCTTTAAGTAAAATCGTTTCCAAGGCTTTAGAAAAATGAAAAATATAGCTATTTCTAAAGATATTTTGCACGAATTTTGCATTATAGATGTAAGAACCCCAATCGAATGGAAAAGCGGGGTTATAAAAGAAGCTATACTCATCGCACTTTGCGATGATAATGGCTTTATGAATGAAAACTTTATCCAAGAGTTTAAAGAAAAAATAGATTATCAAAATAAAAACATAGCCTTTGTGTGCGCTACAGGCTCAAGAAGCAAACATACTGCTATGATGATAGAAGATGCTCTAGGTATAGAATGCACTAATTTAGATGGTGGCATGGTAGCACTTTTATCACAAGGTTATGAAGCTACAAAAAAGGAAAATTAATGATAAAAAAAATACTTTTATCTTTAATGCTTTGTACTAGTTTTGTTTTAGCAGAAGTTAAAAATATAGATATTAATGCGGATATTTTGGAAAATTATCAAGTAATCGATATTAGAAAACCTAGCGAATGGGCACAAACTGGCACAATAAAAAATGCCATTAAAATTAGCTTTTATAATGAAGATGGCGGTATAAATAAAAATTTCGTCGAGGAAATTAAAAAGATTTCAAGCAACAAACCTATTGCTATAGTTTGCAGAAGTGGAGCAAGAAGTGCTAAGGCTTCTGCTTTACTAGAACAAAATGGCATAGAAGTTACTGATTTAAAAGGTGGTATGAATGCACTTTTATCACAAGGTTATGAAACCTCAAAATAAGTCTAACTAGACTTATTTTTTCTTTGGTCTAAACACAGAAATTACTTCTTCATTATTTTCAATATAAGCTCCACCTATCAAATCTACGCAATAAGGAATAGCAGGAAATATAGGCTCAATACATTCTCTTATAGCTTTTGGATTACCCGGTAAGTTAATAATTAATGATTTTCCTTTTATACCTGCGCTTTGTCTTGAAAGTATAGCCGTTGGCACATATTCTAAGCTTTTTGCACGCATTAACTCCCCAAAACCTGGAAGCATTTTATCACACACTGCTTGTGTTGCTTCTGGTGTCACATCACGCAAAGCAGGCCCTGTACCTCCTGTAGTAAAAATCAAATCACATTTTACTTCATCTGCCAAATAAGCTAATTTTTCTATGATTAAATCATACTCATCAGGAATTAGCTCATAATAAAAGCTTTTTTCATTTTTTATATAAGAATCTAAAATTTTTTCTATCTCTACTCCGGATTTATCCTCATAAACTCCGCTACTTGCTCTATCTGAAAGTACTAAAATTCCTATTTTTACCATTTTCACTCCATTATGATTTTTTCTATATCTTGTTTTTCTATTTTTTCATTTTCTAAAAGAATACTAGCTAATCTCACTACTTTTTCTTTCATTAATTCTAAAAATTCTTTCACTTCTTGCTTTTGCTCTTGTAATAAACCCTCATTTGCCATGGCGAAAGTTTCCATAAAAACGAGCAATTCTTTAACCTTTAAAAGATCACTTTGTGCATTAGTGTAACTTTCATTAAAAATAAGCTCCATAGCAACTGAACCTGCTAAAAAAACTTTTATTTTATTTAATAATTCTGATTTTGATTTGATAGTATTTTCATATTCTTTAAACCTATCTTCAATTAGGGTAATTTTTTCAAATTTAACATCAAAATAAAAAGCACACAAGGCTTTAGCTGCTTGATATGTGGCTTGAATTTTTCTTTCCTTGTCGCTTAGAGAAAAAATCTTTTTTTTACCCATTAAAACTTTATTAAGCACTGCAAAAAAATCATTTTCTTCTATTAAATCTGATTTTCTTCTTATAGCATTAATAGCCGCTTCATTAACTAAAGTCTCCAAAGCAGCTCCACTAAAACCCACACTAGCTTTTGCAATTTTTTCTAAATCTACGCTAGATTTTTTTTCTTTCATATAATTTTGCAAAATATGCATTCTATCTTTGAAATCAGGCAAAGATATAAAAATTCTTCTATCAAAACGCCCAGATCTTAGTAACGCATTATCCATAAGGTCGATTTTATTTGTAGCAGCCATCACTATAACACCACTATTATCTTCAAATCCATCCATTTGAGTTAAAAGTTGATTTAGAGTATTATCTCTTTCTACATTAGAAAAATCCCCTCTACTTTTACCAACTGCGTCAATTTCATCTATAAAAATAATACTTGGAGCTTTTGATTTAGCTTTTAAAAAAAGCTCTCTAACTCTTTTTGCACCCATACCTACATAAATTTCTACAAAACTAGCCCCACTTTGATAAAAAAATGGCACCCCAGCTTCACCTGCTACTGCTTTTGCTATCAAGGTTTTACCCACTCCAGGAGGCCCTACTAGCAAAACCCCTTTTGGCATTTTCACACCAAAATCTTTATATTTTTGAGGATTTTTTAAAAAATCAACGATTTCTAAAAGCTCTACCTTAGCCTCATCAACCCCTGCTACATCTTTAAATTTAACTTCACTTACTACATCTTGTATGGTATTATTTTGTTCATTTTTTTCTAAAATATTTTTTTCTAAAGAAAGTAAATTTTGCCTATCTTTGTTTTTTTTATTAAGAAAGAGTAAAAAGCTTATGAGAAAAGCAAGTAAAATAAATATCAAAAAAAACTCACTCAAATCATAATCTTTAGCATATTCTAAAGGAATTTTTTGCCACAAAGCATTTAAATCCACTACATCTTTAGCGATTAAAAAATTTCCTTCTTTGCTTTTTAATAATATTTCATTATTTTCTACTATAGCCTTTTGGATTAAATTTTGTTCTAAAAGCTCTTCATAAGCAGCCTTGCTAATATAATCTGGTTGATTTTTTAAAAATGCAATCAATATAAAAACACAAAGCAATAAAAATGAAGCTAAGATAATCTTTTTATTTTTCATCCTCTAACCTTACATAGTTACAATCTTCTTTGCATTCATATTTTTCAATACTTATCCATTGTTTAGCAATATCTTCTTTGCTTGTAATTTTGATTTTATTAAAAAATTGATCATAGCCTTCATAAAAACCATCTTTTTTACTCTCGACTAAAATTTCTAAAATATTTTTTTGGTTTTTTCTAAACTCATAATTATTTTGTGCGACTATATCTTTTAAAATATTTAATCTTTCTTTGGCTATATCACCATTAATTCGCTCACTCATAGAAGCAGAATGCGTTCCATCGCGTGGTGAGAAAATAAAAGCATGAATATGTGTGAGTTTAAATTGTTTGAAATTTTCTAAAGCTTCTTGCCATATCAACTCACTTTCCCCAGGATGTGCCACGATAAAGTCTGTTCCTAAAGCAAAACCTTTTTGATTTAATTCATTAAACAATGCTAAATCATTTTGCGTATGTGATCTTCTACGCATGATGCGTAGCATTTTTTCATGAGTGTGTTGCAGGGCAATATGTAAATGCTTTTCAAGCCAAGGTTCATCTAAAATTTCTTTAAAACTCTCATCAATTTGAGCAGGTTCTAAACTCCCAAGTCTTACTCTTTTTATACCATTAATCTTGCCTATTTCTTGCAGTAACTTTCCAAGTGTAGTTTTATCTTTTAAACCATAACTTCCTATATTAGTACCCGTTAAAACTACTTCACTATAACCATTTTGAGCCAAAAGTTTGATTTGTTTTATTATTTCCTCACTTGGCATACTTCTTGATTTACCCCTAACACTTGGGATTATGCAATAACTACAAGCAAAGTCACATCCTTCTTGAATTTTTACAAAAGCTTTAGTGTGATTTTCATAATTACTTACGATTTTTGTATCGATAAAGCGTAAATTTCCAAGCTCATAAAAGGCTTTATCCTGTGAGATTAACTCGTTAATTTTATCTTTATTAGAAGCTCCTAAAACTCCAAAAATTTCTTTTTTATCAAAAAAATCCTTTCCCTTACTTACAGCACCACAGCCTGTAAGTATAACCTTAACTCCATTTTTTTTTACACTATTAATATAACTTCTAAGCCCACTATCAGCACCATTTGTAACCGTGCAAGAATTTATAACTATCACATCAGCTTCTTGTTCATTTTGTGTGACAATATGATCTTTAATATAAGTTTTTAATAATTGCGTATCATAAATATTAGTTCTACAACCAAAAGTTTTAAAATATACCTTTTTTTTCAAATATCTTCCTTATTTTCTATAAATTCATGTTTTGCCATATATAAATTTTGTGATGGATAGGCTATTTTTATATCATCATGTTTATTAAATTCATTGATAATTTCTTTACTTATATTACTTCTTAAAACCAAGGCCGCATAAGAATTTGTCATATACCAAGCAGAAATTCTCATACCATAACCTTCTAAAAATGTAAAAAACCTAGGTTCTACTTTAGGATTTCTAATGCTGTATTCATTTCTTAATTTATTCATGGATTCTTTTGCAATTTTTGTATAGCCTTTAGAAGCTTTTATAACGATTTCTTCTACTATATCTAAGGCTTTTTGATGATTTGAATCAAAAGTTAAAGTAATATCAAGTCCATCCCAAATTGTTTTCATCCCATGATGAGTATAATTTGATATAAGATTGGTAAAAATAAAGTTATTTGGTATGAAAATTATCCTACCACTTCTTCGATTATCTGTATAAGTTAATAAAGATATATCTTCATACAAAGTTATTCTTAAAAACGAAATATCAATTATATCGCCGATATAATGTGTATTGTTTTGAAAAACTCTCACCCTATCGCCCACTCTAAAACTTCCACCAAAAACTATCACACACCAACCAAGCATAGACATAAACATATCTTTCATAGCAATAGCCAAACCAGCAGAAGCAAAACCAAGAACGGTCACTAAATAGCTAATATTTTCAATATATCCAAAAAGCAAAATTAAAACAATTACATTGATATTAATAAAATTAATGATTTTATTTGCTGTATAAAAGCGATCATTATCGCCTATATATTTTCTAGCTATAAATTTGAGTAAAAATGCTATGGCTACAACTATAACAATAGCCAAAACTATATTGAAAGCTCTTACACCCTGAATTTTAATTGAAGCTGTCGTTTTTTCAATCTCTTCTTGAATTTTTTTCTCATACACAGAATAAGAAATTTCTCCAAAACGCAGAGTTTGTGAAAAATCTCTAACCATTTGATTGGATATTTTTAAATATTCATCATGCTCTTTATTAGAAGATAATTTAGCTATTTCAGCTACTAAAACATTTTCTTTTATAAGCTCATCTAAAGTTTGCTTAAAACTATTTAAAAGATTGACATATTCTTCTTTGTCACGTCTTAATTTTTTTATATGTGAGTATGCTGAAATAATAGCTAAAGGATTAGTTAGCTTATCTATTTTATCAACTTCTTCAGGTGCCAAAACCATCTTAGAAAAATTTGCACTTTTATACTCACTTAAAAGCTCTAGTCTTTCTTTTAAAATTAAAATTTGTCTTTCTATAATGCTTTTATTGCGTTCATTAGCTTTTAAACTTTCTTTTTCTAAAGCCAAAATTTCATCTTGAGTTTTTCTGTAAATGTTAAAATTATTATATTTAATTATCCAAGTATTATATGCTAAATTATTATGTAATTCATTTAATTTTTGTTCTAAATGCTCTATATCATCTTGCGCTAAAAGTAATGTAAAGGGTAAGAGCAAAATCAATATAATTTTTTTCATGCAAACACCTCTAAAGTGTGTAAAATATCTTCTTTAGATATATCATTTTTTATACAAGCTTTTCCTAAACCACAAACTAAAACAAAATTAATCTTTTGAAAATGTGTTTTTTTATCTAAGAAAAAGGCATTATAAAACTCTTCTATATTTGAAATTTTATAAGATATGGGTAATTTAAATTTCACAAGCAATTTTTGTACTCTTTGGCATTCTTGCTCGCTTAATAACCCCAAATTTAAAGCTAGAATATTTGCCATGTTCATACCTATAGCCACGGCTTCACCATGTAAGTACTTTTTATATCCTGTTTGATTTTCTATAACATGAGCAAAAGTATGACCATAATTTAAAAGCATTCTTAAGCCACTTTCTTTTTCATCTTGTGAAACCACATTAGCTTTAAGTTCTATACTTTTTTGGATGATTTGAGCTAAAATAATATCATCTAATTTAGCATTAAAAATTTTATCCTCGTCCAAATTTTCCAAAAAAGATAAAATTGCTTCATCAAAAATCACAGCCATTTTAATAAATTCAGCCATACCTGCAGCTAGCTCTCTTAAAGGTAAAGTTTTTAAAAACTCACTCTCACAATACACTGCTTTTGGCTGATAAAAAGTGCCTATTAAGTTTTTACCAAATTTATTATTCACTCCGGTTTTACCACCCACACTTGCATCCACGCAAGCTAGTAAAGTTGTAGGGATATTGATAAATTCTATCCCTCTTTGATATATACTTGCTACAAAACCACCCATATCAGAGATCACCCCACCACCAAAGCTTATGAGTAAGCTTTTTCTATCTAGCCTATAAGTACACATTTGATCTAAGATGTATTCTATAGTTTGTAAATTTTTATACTCTTCGCCATCTTTGATTTTTATAACAAAAAGTTCTTTAGCATGAATTTTTTTCAAAAGTGTATCCAAATGTAGTTTTGCAACTAATTCATTAGTTAAAATCACTACTTTAGTATCAAAATTTAATTTTTCTAACTCATTTATATAGACATTATAACTTGTATTTTTATCTAAATTTACCTTAACTTGCATTATTTTCTCACAATGATGGTATAAACAATTGATAATTTTTATTCATCTTATAATATATCGTATTTAAATCCGTTTTTAAAATTTTATTGAAATTGTTTCCTAAAATTTTTTCATTAAATGGTACAAAATGCAATATATTTTGTTTGTAAGAAAATTTATTGATAGGATTATGTTCTTTTTCTTCTATCAAAAGTAATTTTTCATCATGAAGTTTTGAAAGGCTTTCAAAATACTGATGATATTCAAAAATTTCGGCTTTATTTAATTTTAAAGCATAGTAATACAAGGCAAGGCCTAGTTGAATTTGCTTGTTAAAATCAAGCATAATAGAAGCAATACCCTCTACATCTTCAAAATTTGAACTTAAAACTACAGAAGATTTTAAATCTGCAAAATCCCCTTTACCTGCTTTTAACACAGGAAGTTTTAAAGTAAAAAGAAAACTTTTTTCTTTTTCAAAAAGATAATCCTCCACCACTAGTAAACCTATGCTAGTATTTTCCACAAAAGGTTTAATGTTTTTTATATTTGTGCTTTCAAAGTCAAATATCACTTCAGTGCTATTTTTATGCAAGGATTTAAGTTTATAATACATAGGAGTTAAAGTAGGATTAATCACCTTAAAATAAAGTTTTTTGCTATTGATTCTTACATGCAAAAGCAAGCTTGCAAAAATAAGCTTTTCTATAGCAAACTCACTCATTTTTTTCATATCTATAATACAAAGTATATTATCTCCAAAAGGCGATGGAAAGCGTCCTAAGCTTGTTTTAACATTAGTAAAAACACTTTGCAAAACTTTAGGATCACCCACGATTAAAATGCTATCATTTGGCATTAAAATAAGCCCAGGTCTTGCCAGAATAAATTCATTATTTCTATAAACCATTACGATTTTAAAGCGTTTTTGGCTAATAGAGCTTATGTGTCTATAAGCAAAGCTTGACCCTGCAGGAATTTTAACCTCCATAATCTCACCTTGCCCAAGTCCTATAAATTGAGCAGTTGATGGCATATTATCCAAACAACCTGTTAATCTTGTGCTTAAAGTATCATAAATATTAATTACCTCACAAAAATTATCATCAATTTGGCTATTCCACAAATCCATAATAACTATATTTAATCTTGGATGTAATTTTCTTAAATTTTGATAGCAAGCTAATGTATCTGCTTCTTCTTGCATATAAATAATAGCTTGATGAAAATTTTCTTTTAATAAATTTTCTAGCTTAATCAAACTCGTAGGATCAAATTTAAAAAAAGAAATTTGTTCATTCTCTAAGTCTAAGTCTACGCTATCATCATTATAATACACAACACTCAAAGACTCTTTGAAGGTTTTGTTATTATAAATTTTCTTTAAAAAATCTTTCGCAAAAGGTCCATCAGCTAGTAATAAAATCTTATTCATTCACACCTCTAAAATATAAAGCATAATTATAGCAAAGTTATAGTTTATATTTTAAAGTTTTAAATCTC
>NZ_JANQDA010000007.1:0-84497 GCF_024723655.1 Campylobacter sp. RM5063
TTTTAGTTGAGTTTTAGTAGATTATAATATAATATTAGGATGATGTTAAATAAATTAGATTTTTTCTTAAAAGATAATAATATATTTCTAAGTGGTTCTGCTGGAGTTGGTAAATCATTCTTAACTACAGAACTTGTTAAATTATATAGAAAACAAGGTAGAATTGTTGTTGTATTAGGTTCTACTGGATTAAGTGCATTTAATATAGGAGGAGTTACTTTACATAGTTTTTTTGCTTTTAAAAGATGTCAAAATTATGATGAGTTATATTATGAAGATAGAAAGCAAAGGGATAAACTAGAAAAATTAAAGAGAATTTTAAAGCAATGTGATTTGTTGGTTATTGATGAAATCTCTATGGTAAGTGCTTCATTGATGGAAATGATTTATTATAGATTAACAAGAAGTGACTTTAGTGGCAAAATTTTATTAGTCGGTGATTTTTTTCAACTTCCACCTGTAATAAACTACAAAGAGAATCAAAACACTTTATTTCAAAATACTCTATATGCTTTTTCTTCTCAAACTTGGAATGATTTAAAATTTGTCAATTTAAAGCTTAGTATTACTAAAAGAACTTTGGATAAACAATTTTATGAATATTTATTTTTTCTTAGAATTGGTAAAGTAAATCAAGAAATACTAAGTTTTTTTAAAAAAATGTTAATTTATCCAAAAGATTTGCTTGAGTATATGGATGAATATACCCTATTGTGTGCTACAAATAAAAAAGCTAATTGTATAAATGCTAAAAAATTAAATCTTTTGCAAGGTAAAGAAAAAATATTTAAATCAAGAATGGAAAAATTAGATCATATTTTAGATGATAAAACTTACGAACAGTGGATTAAAGGATTAAATTCTTTAGAGGAGTTAAAATTAAAAATAGGCGCTAAGATTATTTTTTGTGTAAATAATAAAGAGGAAAATTATTACAATGGAGAGCAAGGAATTATTTTAGATTTTATAAAAGATAAAGAGCAAGAATATATTTTAATAGAAAAAAGCAATGGTGAGAATTTGCGATTAAAGGTTTATGAGTATATTTTGGAAGAATATGATTTAGATGATGAAGAAAAATTAGAAGTAAAAGTAAAAGCAAAATTTATTCAGTTTCCGATAAAGTTAGCTTATGCTATAACAATCCATAAATCTCAAGGTATGAGTATAGATAAGCTTATATGTGATATTGATGGAATTTTTGAAAAAGGACAATTATATGTATGTTTATCAAGGGCCATTAATCCTTGTAGTTTAAAAATCATATATAATTATAAAATGCCTTTTGAGGATTATTTTTTAAGAATTTTAAAAACCGATAAAGAAGTGAAAAAATTTTATTTACAAGAAAAATTTATAGATTTAGAAGAAGATGAGGAGATAATATGAAATGGATTATAGTTTTGCTTTTAATGTTTTTTAATATCCATGCTAGTTCCTTGAGTATAGAAAATTTTAGAACTGATTTATATTCAAAGGTTGGAAATAATACTTTAAAAAAAATTGAAATGAATTTAGATTTTGAAGGAGAAAATTTAGATCAAAAGAAAATTATAGATGCTTTAAATACCATTGTATCTAGTTATTTTTATGAAGATTTATTTACAGAAGTTGGTAAAAATAATTTTAAAGAAACCTTGCTTAAATTTAGTAATAAAAAATATAAAACTCAAATTAAAAATATTTATATTTTAAAAATTAATTCGGTAGCTAAGTTTGACTTGGAAGAATTTAAGCGTTTTATAAATGATTTGGAAAAAAAAGATGACAATACAATAAAAACTATCAAACAAAAGGAAATTCAAGATAATTCCAAAGTTGCAAAAAATACGGATCAAAATAATACTCAATCAAAAGATATAAATACCGATCAAATAAACAACAATGATAAAGATGATAATAAAAGTTTTAATCAAGATACTAACACAAGTAAAGAGAATATGGATATGATTTTAAAAACCATGGAAAAAACTCAAATGCAAATGTTAGCTCCAAGTAAAGAACAGCAAGATTTGTTTAATGAAATACCATTTTGATTATTGAATAATATCAAAATGGCTTGGGATTTTTGGTATAAAAATATTTTCGTTGATATTTTGATCAAATTTCTGATTATAAAAATAAATACTAACTAAATTTCCTAACTCATCTTTATAAGAAATATTACTAAGATTATCATTTTTTAGTTTGATATTATATGTGATATTTTCGTATTTTGCTTCATAATTTTCATGAGATATTAATTTTGCATTTTTAAAAATTTCTTGAAGATTTGGTAAATTTTGCAATTGAGTATAAATGGCTTGTTCTAACTCAGGCTCTATGATAATAACTTCTTTGTGATTGATATAAATTTGTTTTTTATTTGGTTTAGTATAATTCCAAAAGGCTTTATTTTGAGTAATGATAAAATTTCCTTTATAATTTAGTGAAGAATTATTGCTTTGCACCTTTTGTTCAAAATCACTACTAAAATTTTTAAAATTTATATCAAAAGCAAAAATACTACAAACAAATAATATTAAAAATATAAAATATCTCATAATTACCCTTTAAAAATTTTGTAAATTATATAAAATTTATCCAAACAAAACTTTTTATATAGTTCTAATTAAATTCAAGGTATAATCTAGCATATATTTTTGTAATTAAAGGTAAAAAAATGTTTTCTAGTGTATTTAAAGCAATATTTGGCACAAAAAATGATCGAGAAGTAAAAAAATATTTAAAGAGGGTTGTGCAAATTAATGCTTTAGAATCAAAATACCAAAATTTAAGCGATGATGAATTAAAACAAGTATTTATAGAATTTAAAACACAAATTCAAAAAGAAGAACAAACTTTAGACCAAATACTGAATGATGTTTTTGCGATAGTTAGAGAAGTAGGAAAAAGAACTCTTAATATGCGTCATTTTGATGTGCAATTAATTGGTGGTATGGTTTTACATGATGGAAAAATTGCTGAAATGAAAACTGGAGAAGGTAAAACCTTGGTTGCAACTTTACCTGTTGTACTAAATGCTATGAGTGGTAAGGGTGTGCATGTGGTTACCGTAAATGATTATTTGGCTAAAAGAGATGCAGAGCAAATGAGTGCTATTTATAATTTTTTAGGTTTTAGTGTAGGTGTGATACTTTCAGAACAAAATAGTGATGAGGCACATAAAAAAGCTTATGAGTGTGATATAACTTATGGTACAAATAATGAATTTGGCTTTGATTATTTACGCGATAACATGAAATTTTCAAAGCTTGAAAAAGTACAAAGAGAGCATAATTTTGTTATAGTTGATGAAGTAGATAGTATTTTAATAGATGAAGCAAGAACTCCGCTTATTATAAGTGGGCCTACAAATAGAACTTTAGACGGCTATGTTAAAGCAAATGAAGTAGCAAAACAAATGCAAAAAGGCCAAGCAGCTACTACTCCTCAAGAATTGCCAAGTGGTGATTTTGTTGTCGATGAGAAAAATAGAACTATTATGATTACAGAGGCTGGAATTTCTAAGGCTGAAAAATTATTTGGAGTAGAAAATTTATATAGCTTAGATAATGCAATATTGGCCCATCAGCTTGACCAGGCTTTAAAAGCGCATAATTTATTTGAAAAAGATGTGCATTATGTATTAAGAGATAAAGAAGTTGTAATTGTTGATGAATTCACGGGAAGATTAAGCGAGGGAAGACGCTTTAGTGATGGTTTACACCAAGCATTAGAAGCTAAAGAAGGGGTAAAAATTCAGGAAGAAAGTCAAACTTTAGCAGATATTACTTTCCAAAATTATTTTAGAATGTATAAAAAGTTAGCAGGCATGACAGGTACTGCACAAACTGAGGCAACGGAATTTTCTCAAATTTATAATTTAGATGTAGTTTCTATACCTACAAATATACCAATTGCAAGAATAGATAAAGATGATTTGATTTATAAAACTCAAGAAGAAAAATTTAAAGCAGTTATTGAAGAGATAAAAAAAGCAAATGCAAAGGGTCAGCCAGTTTTAGTGGGAACTGCAAGTATTGAAAGAAGTGAAGTATTTCATAATATGCTTGTAAAAGAACGCATTCCTCATCATGTGCTTAATGCTAAAAATCACGAGCAAGAAGCTTTGATTATCCAAGATGCAGGTAAAAAAGGTGCAGTGACTATAGCTACTAATATGGCAGGTCGTGGGGTTGATATAAAAATAGATGATGAGATAAGAGCTTTAGGTGGGCTTTATATTATAGGAACTGAGCGTCATGAAAGCAGAAGAATAGACAATCAACTTCGTGGTCGTGCAGGGCGTCAAGGTGATCCTGGTGTAAGTAGATTTTACTTAAGTTTAGAGGATAATCTTTTGAGAATTTTTGGTGGTGATCGCATAAAAAATATCATGGAAAGATTAGGTATAGAAGAGGGCGAGCATATAGAAAGTCGTATTGTTACAAGAGCTGTTGAGAATGCGCAAAAAAAAGTTGAAAGCTTGCATTTTGAGAGCAGAAAACATTTGCTTGAATATGATGATGTGGCAAATGAACAAAGAAAGACTATTTATAATTATAGAAATGAATTGTTAGATGAAGAATTTGACTTGCAAGATAAAATTTTAAAAAATATTGCTGAGTATAGTAATCACTTAGTAAGTCAAATTTATCTAAATGCAGAACTTGAAGATGATGTTAAGCATTTTGAAAGTTTAAAACAAAAAGTAAGTTATGAGTGTAATCTTGAGCTTAGCGAAGCTGATTTTAAAGATTTAGGTGTAATTGAAGTAGAAAATAAATTAAGTGAAATTTTAGAAAAAGCTTACAAAGATAAAATGAGTATTATTGAAGATAAAGAAGCTAGAAGAATTGAAAGAATTTTATATCTTCAAATTTTAGATAATCTATGGAGAGAACATTTATACCAAATGGATATTTTAAAAACTGGTATAGGTTTAAGAAGTTATAATCAAAAAGATCCTTTGGTAGAATATAAAAAAGAAAGCTATAATCTTTTTATGGAGCTTGTTGAGCGTGTTAAATTTGATAGTTTGAAATTACTATTTAATGTAGTTTTTACTCAAAAAGAAGCACAAAATTTTGAAGAAAAAAGTCATGAACAAAATGAGCAGTTTTTAGCTAATACCACAGAAAGTGGTGTTGATGAAAATGGTGAAGCACAAGTTACCAAAGTACCTAGAAATTCACCTTGTCCTTGCGGTAGTGGTAAAAAATATAAAGAATGCCATGGTAAAAGTGGTCCCAAAAAAGGTATTTTAGCTTAAGGTTTGAAATGAATTTGGTTATAGTCGAAGATGATATAAATATGAGAAAATCACTCGAAATTGCTTTGAGTGAGTATGAGGAATTTACTATAAAATCTTATAAATCAGCAACTGAAGCTTTAAAAAAACTAAATGATGATGTTGATTTGATTATTACAGATATTAATATGCCGGGTATGGATGGTATTGAATTTGTGCAAGCTTGTGAGAATAAATATGATTTTATTATTATTACAGGTAATGCAACGCTAAATCGTGCCATAGAAGCAGTAAGACTTGGAGTAAAAGATTTTCTAGTAAAACCATTTGATATTAATACTTTAGTAACTGCGATAAAACGCGCAAAAATAATTCAAGAAAAGACTTCTAAAAAAACAAACAAAAAGATTATCAAAAAAGAAGAAAATCAAGATTTTTATGGCACTTCTAAAGCTTTAGAAGATTGTTTAAAATTGGCTACTAAGGCTGCTAAGACAGATGCGAGTGTGCTTTTTTTTGGAGAAAGTGGGGTAGGTAAAGAAGTTTTTGCAAATTTTGTGCATAAAAATTCAAAAAGAGCACAAAAACCTTTTGTGGCTATTAATATGGCAGCAATTCCATCAAATTTGATAGAAAGTGAGCTTTTCGGTTTTGAAAAAGGTGCATTTACCGATGCTAATACTACTAAAATAGGGTTGTTTGAGCTTGCTAATGAAGGCACTTTGTTTTTAGATGAAATAGGTGAAATGCCTTATGAAATTCAAGCAAAATTATTAAGAGCTTTACAAGAAAAAGAAATTACAAGATTGGGAAGTACTAAAAGTATAAAGATTGATGTAAGAATTATTAGTGCAACTAATGCTCATATAGAAAAAAAGATTGCAGATAATGAATTCAGACAAGATTTATATTATAGGCTTAATACTATTCCTATTAATATACCACCACTAAGAGAGCGTCAAGAAGAAATTTTGCAAATTGCACAAAAGGTATTACTTGATACATGTAAAGAATATGATTTTAATGAAAAAACTTTAAGTCAAGAAGCACAAGATGCTTTGCTAGCTTATGATTTTCCAGGTAATATTAGAGAGTTGATTTCTATTATACAAAGAGCTTGTATTTTAAGTGAAAATGATGAGATTAGCGCTCAAGATTTATTCTTAGAAAGTAGAAAAAGTAAAGATATTAAAAATCTTGAAAAAGAATTGATTTTAGAAGCTTTAAAAAATTCGCAAGATATTGCAGAAGCAGCTAAGCTTATAGGGATGAGTGAGAAAATTTTTAGTGAAAAAATGAAAAAATACAATATTACTTAAAAAGGATGGATGATGAAAAAAATAGCCATTGTAGGTGCAACTGGAGCAGTCGGAGAAGAGCTTTTAAATGTTTTAGATGAGCTTGATTTCCCGGTTGAAAGTATTTTACCATTAGCAAGTGCAAAAAGCGCAGGTAGTGAAGTAGAATTTAGGGGAAAAAGTTATAAAGTAAAAGAATTAACTCCAAATGTTTTTAAAGAAAATCCTGTAGATATTGCTTTTTTTAGTGCCGGAGGAAACATAAGTGCTGAGTATGCAAAATACGCAGTAGAGTGTGGTGCTGTAGTGATTGATAATACTAGTCATTTTAGAATGGATGAAAATATTCCTTTGGTAGTTCCTGAATGCAATAGCGAAGATATTAAAGATTGGGAAAAAACAGGAATTATTGCTAATCCAAATTGCTCTACTATACAAATGGTGCATGTTTTAAAACCACTTGATGATGTATTTAATCTAAAAAGAGTAGATGTAAGTACTTATCAAGCAGCAAGTGGTGCAGGTAAAGAAGGTATGGAAGAATTAGTTCAAGGAATGCAAAGTTTTTTTGCTTTTAAATTAGATGAATTTGAGGCAAAAACTTTTCCATATACCTTAGCTTTAAATTTAATTCCTCAAATTGATGTTTTTAGTGAAAATGGCTACACTAAAGAAGAATTAAAAATGGTAAATGAAACGCAAAAAATATTGCATAAAAAACTTGAAATTTCAGCAACTTGTGTAAGAGTTCCTGTGCTTAGAAGTCATAGTGAAGCCATTACTATGCATTTTGAAAAAGATGTTGATGTTGCTAAGGTTAGAGAGATACTTTCTAAAGCACCAAGTGTTGTTGTGATTGATGATGTAGAAAATAAAAAATATCCTATGCCGCTTTTTACAAGCGATACTAATGAAACTTATGTAGGAAGAATTAGACGCGATATTAATCATAAAAATATTTTGCATTTATGGTGCGTGGCTGATCAAATTCGTGTAGGAGCTGCTACAAATGCAGTGCGTATTGCGCAAAAATGGTTAGAATTGGTTTAAAAAGGAGAAAAATGTTAGAAAGATTTTTTGAAAATTTATTAGTTAAAAGCCGTTTAGTCACTATTTTGCCTGTAATTTTTGGCCTTATAGGAGCTTTTGTTTTATTTTTTATTGCAAGTTATGATGTGATTAAAGTTTTAAAATATGTATTTGAGTATTTTATGTTGCCTAATTCTACGGTAGATTTGCATGAGGATATTGTTGGTTTGATTATAGGGGCTGTAGATTTATATTTAATGGCTTTAGTTTTATTTATATTTTCTTTTGGAATTTATGAACTTTTTATTAGTGAAATAGAAGAATTTAAACAAACTAAACAGTCAAAAGTTTTAGAAGTGCACAGTTTAGATCAACTAAAAGATAAACTTGCAAAAGTTATTATTATGGTTTTAGTTGTAAATTTTTTCCAAAGAATTTTGCAAATGCAACTAAATACGGTTTTGGATATGACTTATCTTGCAGGTTCTATTTTAGCTCTTTGTATAGGACTTTATTTTTTACACAAAAGTGATCATTAAAATAAGGAATAAAAATGATTTTTATTGATGCATGTTTTAAAAAGTCAACCTCTTATACTCCAGTTTGGATGATGCGCCAAGCAGGAAGATATTTACCTGAATATATGCAGGTTAGAGCAAGTGCTGGAGATTTTTTATCACTTTGTAAAGATTATAAAAAAGCGAGTGAAGTTACCTTACAACCAGTAGATATTTTGGGTGTTGATGCAGCTATTATTTTTTCAGATATTTTGGTAGTACCTTTAGAAATGGGTATGGATTTAAAATTTGAAAAAGGCGAGGGCCCTATATTTTCAAATCCTATTAAAACAAAAGAAGAATTGGAAAGATTAGATGTTGAAAAAAGCATTAAAAATCTTTCTTATGTTTATGATGCACTAGCATTTACTAGAGAAAAACTTACACAAGATAAAGCTTTGATTGGTTTTTGTGGAAGTCCTTGGACTATTGCTACTTATATGATAGAGGGTGGTAGTAGTAAAAATTATGCAAAGTGTAAAAAATTAGTCTATCAAAATCCTGAATTTTTACATCAAATTTTATCTAAACTTACTTTTGTTTTAAAGTATTATATTCAAGAGCAAATTAGAGCAGGTGCTAATGCTATACAGATATTTGATAGTTGGGCAAGTGCTTTAGAAAAAGAAATGTTTTTTGAGTTTTCTTTTAAATATATGCTTGAAATTGCTGATTTTATAAAGGAAAAATATCCGCATATTCCTGTGATTTTATTTCCTAAAGGGGTAAGTGGGTTCTTAGATGATATAAATGGAAATTTTGATGTCTTTGGAGTAGATTGGAGTACCCCTTTAGAGTTGGCTAAGGAAAAACTAGGCACTAAATATACTTTGCAGGGTAATATGGAGCCTTGCAGACTCTATGATAAAAAAGCTATTGAACAAGGTGTGGATAAAATTTTAAATATTATGCAAGATAGTGCACATATTTTTAATCTCGGACATGGAATTTTACCTGATATTCCTGTTGATAATGCTAAATATTTTATCAAGCTAGTTCAAGAGAAATCTAAAAAGTGAGTAAAATAACTTTTGGGCCTATAAGTTCAAGAAGATTTGGACTTTCATTGGGAATTGATTTAAGTCCAAATCAAAAACAATGTAATTTTGACTGCGTTTATTGTGAATTACAAGCTGCAAAACCTTTGGAAAAATCTTTAATTTATCCTAAAATAAAAAATATTATCGATGAAGTACAAAGTGTATTGAAAAGTAATGTGCAATTTGACTTTTTAACATTAACTGCAAATGGTGAGCCTACTTTATATCCTCATTTAAAAGAATTAGTTTATGAGTTAAATAAAATAAAACAAGATAAAAAACTCTTAATCCTAAGCAATGGTAGTGGAGTTTTAAATTCGGCTATTTTTGATGCTTTAATGTATATTGATGTAGTTAAATTTAGTCTTGATAGTGCAATGGAAAAAACTTTTTATAGAGTTGATAGGGCTTTAAAGCAAATAAAACTTGAAACAATGATAGAACAAATGATCACCTTTAGAGAGAAATTTTTGGGTGAGCTTGTTATGGAAGTTTTAATTGTCAAGGGATTGAATGATAACAAAGATGAGATGTTGGCTTTAAATGAGGCATTTGACAAGATAAGACCATCAAGAGTGGATTTTAGCACTATAGATAGACCGCCTGCGTATCCTGTTAAAGGTATATCTTTGGAAAAGTTGGAAGAATTAAGTATGTATATCACTAGTGTGCCTGTTGTGCTTGCTAAACATTATTACAAAGGTGAAAAAATTGATTTTAATATCCAAGAGCTCCTGAAGATGCTGCAGCTTAGAGCGCAAAGTGAATTTGACATAGAAAACAAATTTAGTCAGCATAGTAAAGATATATTAGAAAAATTAATTAAAGAACGAAAAGTTGTTGTAGAAAATTTAGCAGGAGTAAAATTTTACAAAAAAGCGTAATTTTTTATAAAAAATCTTGACAAAAAAGTTTTTTTCTTATATAATATCATTTCTTATTTATTGATGTTCCGGATTAGCTCAGCGGTAGAGTAGTCGGCTGTTAACCGATTGGTCGTAGGTTCGAATCCTACATCCGGAGCCACTTCATAAAGTTAATCTCATGTATATTTTATAATAATCTAATTTGTAATTTATAATTATATTTTTTGATAGTTAATTAGTATTTTCTTATTTTATGAAAATACTAATTTTTAATATCAAAAGTAAAAAATTTACTTTCAAAATTATTCCCTACTTTTTCATATTGAAACATAGCGGGTTCTAAATTTTGGACTTCATGATATAATAGTCCTAGTGCAAGTCTTGCTTCTAAGGTTTCTTCATTTTCTAATTTTGCAAGCTCTAGTAAAGCTATGGCTGAATTTGGATTATTAGAACCTATCGCTGCTACTGCGGCTAAAAATAAAGTTTGTGCATCTTTGATTTTATAATCATCTATTAAGATATTGTAAAGTGTATATGCTTCTTGGTATTCTTTAGCAAAAATATCAACATAAGCTAGAGCAAAAATCAGTCCGATGGAATTTTTATTACTCATAGCAAGTCTTTTTTTTATGTCATTTCTAACATGATTTAACAAGCCTGTAATTTGCATAAGTGTCACATAGCTGTCTTTAACTATACCAGCTCCACCAAATAAAGAATTATAATCAAGCTTGGTTGTTAAAAAATACATTTGTGCTTGTTTGGCATACTCTTTAATATCAAGATTTGTGTTTTTAGAATTAAAATATAAAATATTGCTAATAATATCCTCACCGAGTAAATCTTTTAATTCTTTTATTTTTTGATTTCTTAAAATTTCAAGATTATTGCCATTAGCAGCTACTATAGCAAACATTAATTCTAAAGGAGTATTTTTGCTATTTGAAAGGTTATCTAAATAAGGAATCATAGCAGTAAAGTCACTTTTAACTAGATGTAGTAAATATTTATAGATATTATGATTTTGATCGATATTATTATCTGCTTGTAAATTTTCCAAAAGTTCATTAGCAAGTTTGGTATAATCTTTTTTTACTAAATCCATGCAATATATGGCAAAAATACCTGCAATATAATTTTTTGGATTTAAATGATAAGCAGTTGAAAAATGTTTATATGCATTATTATAATCTTGCAGTTGTGCATAAGTTAAAGCAAGATTATAATGAATTACATCGTGAGCATGATAAATTTCACTTAAATTTTTAAATTCTTGATTTGCTTCTCTTAGATGAAAATTAAAAGCTAGATTGATAGCATGAGATAATTCCACATTAACGCCTGATAAAGCTTTGCTTTTAACAAGCAATTCATTTTCATACTCATACCCTTGTATGAAATTTCCCAAATCAGCTTTTGTGATGAGTTCCATGCTTTGTTTTATATCAAAAACGCGATAAGGTGAAAAATAAAAAAGTAAATCATAAATTTGTTGTTTTCCTGTGATTAAACTTTTGGCAAAATGTTGCTGCGCTATATCAATATTTGAAAAATTTCTTTTTAGTCTTGTTTTTATGTTATAGTATTTTGAGCCAATAGCTCTATCTTTTACATATAAAGTTTTTAAAATTTGTGCACCATTGTCAAATTGGCCTGTTTTTAATTCTACTAAAGCTAGAGCCATTTTGCTTCTTATGGCTTGATTTTCTATTTTTGATGCTTTTTCAAGATATTCTTTAGCTTTTTTATACTCTCCTAGTTTTGCATATAATAAACCTAAGGGTAAGCTTGCTTCATAATCTTGTTGCTTTTGCAGAAGATTAATGGCGTTTTGGTCAGATTTTAATAATGCGTAAATTTTTGCCCCAAGGTAATAAGACTCCCCTTGATAGCTGTTGATATTACTTGAACGCATGAACATTTGTAAAGCCTCTGGATAAAATCCTTGATAGTAATTAATTAATCCTAGATAATAATCATACAAAGAAGATTTAGAATCTTGTGGTAAATGTACCCTTGCTAAATCAAGATAATATTTAAATTTCTCTTTATCGCCTAGATTAAAATAACACACAGCTATATTAATAGCTGCTGCAACTTTGTGTTCTTCTAATTCTAAAGATTGTTTGAAATTTTCAACAGCACTAATATAATCTTTTTGTTTCATTTGAGCTACACCAAGATTATAACTTGATAAAGATTGATTGAAAATATTAATATTATTATAAAGCTCTAAAGCACTTTCTATATCACCTTTTTCATATAATAAATTTGCCTTTTGTACTACAAGATCTAAAGCAGATTGTTTCACCTTTGTGATACTTGTACTAACATTATCTTCTAAAATTGGATTATTTGTGATTACTTTTTTATCTTCCTTAAAAACAAGAAGTAAAACTAAAATAATAAATAAAATTAGAGCAAGAGCACCAAGTGTTGAAATCAAAATAAGAAATTTTTTATCAAAAAGCTTTTTCTTTTCTTCAGGTTGTGATGCTTGAGGTTCTTCCTCTACTCTTTGAAAAGTACTTTCTTCTTCCTCTAATTCAGGAGGTATTGTGCCAGGAGGGATAGTTTGTTCTTCCACTCCTGGATTTTCATCAATCTCTGAAAAAGCTTTTTCTTGATTATCTTGTTCTTTAGGTGTTACTTCTTCGGCCATGTTTTCTCTTAAAAGTATTTTCTTAATGCATCAGGAATTCTTATATTTCCATCTTTTTCTTGATAATTTTCCATAATAGCTACTAAAGTTCTACCAACAGCTAGCGAAGAACCATTAAGTGTGTGAACTAATTCATTTTTGCCCTTATCGTTTTTAAAACGGATCTTTGCGCGTCTTGCTTGAAAATCTTTACAATTTGACACAGAGCTAATTTCACGGTATTTGTTTTGCGATGGAAGCCATACTTCTAAGTCTACTGTTTTCGCAGCAGAAAAGCCCAAATCTCCCGTGCAAAGCATTAAATGCCTATGTGCTAGACCCAAAGAGCTTAGTAAATCACTAGCGCAATTTAACATTTCTTCAAACATCAATTCACTTTGATCAGGCTTACATATACTAACAAGCTCTACTTTTTCAAATTGATGTTGCCTTATAATACCTCTTGTATCTCTACCCGCGCTTCCTGCTTCTTGTCTAAAACAAGCACTATAGCAGGTCATTTTTAAGGGTAGTTCTTCTTGAGTTAAAATTTCATTAGAATAAAGATTAGTTACAGGAATTTCAGAAGTTGAGATGAGATATAAATCATCATTTTCTACCTTATACATATCATCTTTAAATTTAGGAAGCTGTCCTGTACCATACATGGTTGCGCTATTTACTAAAAATGGTACATTGACTAGCTCAAAACCTCTACTTCTATTAAAATCAATCATATAATTTACCAAGGCTCTACTTAGTAAAGCTCCTTCATTTTTAAGCACACAGAAACGACTTTGTGAGATTTTAACCCCTCTTGTAAAATCAAGCCAGTTTAATTTTTCTCCTAAATCATGATGTTCTTTGATTTCAAAATCAAAACTAGGAGGTGTTAGAACTTTTTTTAATTCTACATTTTCATCTTCATCTTCTCCAAAAGGTACGCAATCATCAGGGGTATTTGGTATTGCTAGGGCAATTTGTTCTAGTTTTTCTTCTAGCGTGCTAACGATTTTTGACTGAGTATTGATTTTTTCTTTATTTTGGCTTAGTTGTGCTTTTAAGCTTTCTTTATCTTGTGCTGTTGCAAGCTCTTTACTAAATTTATTTTGAAAAGCTTGAAATTCTTCCAAAAGTGCTTTTTCTTTTTTTAAATTTATAAATAAGTCGCTAAGTTCTTTGAGTAAATTTTCATCTACTTTTTTAGCTTTTAGTTTTTGCGCAATTTCATCAAAATTATTTTGCAAAAGTTTTAAATCTAACATTCTAACTCCTTTTATAGTCCTATTTTAGCATAAATTTTTTCCATTGTTTCTCGGGCTTGTTTTTTTGCTTTGCTTGCTCCAAATTCTAAAATCTCATCGATTTTAGAAGGATTAGCTAGTAATTTTTCATATTCTTCCTTAGCCGAGGCAAAATACTCACTAATGATTTCATTTAAATACATTTTAAAATGCCCATAACCTTCGCCACCTTTTTCATAACGACTTTTTAAAGTTTCTTGTTTTGTTTTGTCTAAAAACAATTTTGCGATTTTAAATACATTACAATTTTGCCAATCTTTTGGATCTTCTAAAGCCGTACTATCTGTAACAATAGAAGAAATTTGTTTTTTAATAGCTTTTGGTGTATTAAAAATATCGATTGTGTTTTGATAAGACTTGCTCATTTTAGCTCCATCAGTACCAGGCACTACTGCAACTTCATCATTAACTTTAGCTTGAGGTAGGGTAAAAATTTCACCCCATTCATTATTTACTTTTAAAGCTATATCTCTTGCTATTTCAACATGTTGAATTTGATCTTTACCTACAGGAACTACTTGAGCATTAAAAAGTAAAATATCTGCAGCCATTAAAACAGGGTAAGAAAAAAGCCCATGGTTGGCATTTAAACCTTTGGCAATTTTATCTTTATAGCTATGTGCTCTTTCTAAAAGTCCCATTGGGGTAAATTGAGAAAGAATCCAATAAAGCTCCATCACTTCTTTTACATCACTTTGTAACCAAAATACGCTTTTTTGTGGATCAATTCCTAAACTTAAAAAAGCTGCCGCAGCTTTGAGTGAATTTTGTTTAAGTTTTTCTCCATTAAAATTTGAAGTCATAGCATGATAGTTTGCTATAAACATATACATTTGATTTTCTTCTTGCATATTTAGCATTTGTTTTATAGAGCCAAAATAATTTCCTATATGTAAATCCCCACTTGGCTGTAATCCTGTAATAATTCTCATTTTACCTCTTTTTTGATTTCTTTAATTATTTCTTGGATATTTTTGTTTTCAATGTTTATAATGATATTTGCTTTTTTTTCATATTTTTTAATTCTTTGATCAAATAGTATTTTAGCATTGTTTGTGTTTGAAAATAAGGGTCTTGTGGCCAATTCTTCTTTATTTAGTCTTTTCAAGAGATAATCAAAACTTGCTTTTAAGTAAACGATAGTACCAATATTTTTTATTTTTTTTTGTTCTATGAAGCCACCACCGCTTGCAATAGAACAATTTTGCACATAAGTTAAAAACGAAACAAGTTTTTTTTCTTCTTTGCGAAATTTTTTTTCTCCATATGTTTTAAAAAATTCACTAATTTCAAGATTAAATTTTTCTTTGATTAAAACATCTGTATCTAAAAAGAATTTATCATATTTTTTTGCATAAGCCCTTGCTATAGTTGTTTTACCACAGCCCATAAATCCTACAAAAAGGAGGTTAGTTTTCTTGCTCATCTTTGCTACCTTTTTTTCTTGAAGCTAAAATTAAAGGTACACCTTCAAAGTTAAATTGTTTTCTAATTTGATTTTGTAAATATCGTTTATAACTAAAATGTAAAGCTTTTGGTCTATTCATAATTAGAGCTATTTTTGGAGGTGCTAAGTCGTATTGAACTGCATAATAAATTTTCACTAATTTGCCATAATCATGTGGTAGCGGGTGGGCTCTTGTGGCTTCTTCTACCAAAGCATTTAATTTTGCTGTTGGAATTTTTTGGGTGAAATTTGCAAAAACTTCTAAAATTTTATCCAAAAGTACATGTATTCTTTTTCCACTTAAAGCTGATACGCTTACAACGGGCGCATAAGCTAGGAATTTAAAACGATCTAGTTTTAATTCTTTTAAAGTTTTATCAAAATCAAGCTCGCTTTTATCCCATTTATTAAGTACAATAATCACACCTAAACAATGTTTAGCAGCAAGTCCTGCAATACGCTCATCAAGTTCGTTAAAACCTTCAGCTGCGTCAAGTACTAAAAGTGCAATTTGAGCATTGGCTAGGGCATATTCAGTTCTATTAAGTGCATAACGCTCTAAACCCTGTATTTTCCCGCGTTTTCTAATACCTGCGGTATCTACAAATTCGATGATTTTATCTTTATGCATAATGCTTTCATTAACAGGATCAATTGTAGTGCCTGCTATATCGCTTACCACGCTACGTTCTTCTTTTACTAAAGCATTTAAAAGACTTGATTTTCCTACATTAACCCTGCCGATAATTCCCACTTTAATATGATTTTCATTAATAGTTTTTAGCTTAAAATCTCCGCTATTTTCATCAAAATTTTCTAAATAACTTTCAAAGTCTTCTTCTTCATCTGCATTTAAATAACTTTCATCTAAAAACTTACTAGCCCACATACAAAGCTCATCAATGCCTATATTATGTGTTACAGAGATATTAAAAACTTCTTTTACTCCAAAATTAGAAAATTCCCAAGATCTTTCTTCGTCTTTTTTGTTATCGACTTTATTGATTACTAAAGCTATGGGTTTGTTGAGTTTTTTCATTTCATAAAAAAAAGCTTTATCTTCATCATCAGGTAAAAATTTTCCATCCACCATATAAAAGATAATATCACTATTTTTAGCAGCTTTAAGCGAATTTGCTTTGATATTTTTAAAAAGCTCATTACTCTCATCAAGCCCGCCGCTATCTATCAACAAAGCTTTTTTGCCATCAATTTCTACTTCTATTTTATTAGTATCTCTTGTAGTTCCACTTATGTCACTAGTTATTGCAATGCGCTTTCTTGCAAGTCTATTAAAAAGACTTGATTTGCCAACATTTGGTTTTCCTATTAAAATAATACTTTGCATTAATACTCATTTTTTAAATTTTTATTTGTGATTATATAAAAATTGCCTTAAAATTAAGCAAAAAAGACTAAAATAACAGGAATTTTATATGGAATTTATATGTTAAGAATAGTTAAAAAGAATTTAGGTATATATTTTATGATTATTGCTTCTATAGAATTTGCATTTGTAGGTGCTTGTGCAAAAATTCTTAGTGAAGAATTATCATCGATTGAAATTATGTTTTTTAGAAATATTATAGGCACAGCTTTTATGCTTTATGCGCTTTCAAAATTAAATTTTCATAAAAGTGGCGGACATCTTGGACTGCTTATTTTTAGAGGTATTATAGGAACGATCGCTTTATATCTTTTCTTTTATAATGTTTCTAATATTTCATTAGGTGGGGCTTTTGCTTTTCAAAAAACAGCGCCTATTTTTATAGCTTTGATTGCTTTTTTGTTTTTTAAAGAAAGTTTGGGATTAAAAGCTTGTTTTGGGATTTTGATTGCTTTTATAGGAGTATTATTAATCTGTCAGCCTTTTGCAGATAGCACTACGCATTCAGGTTTTGATTTAAAAAATAGTATTTTAGGAATTTTAAGCGGTTTTTGTGCAGCCTTGGCGCTAACTAGCGTAAGAGAGCTTAGAAAATCATACCCAGCGCCATTTATAGCTTTATCTTTTGTTTTAATTGGTACTTTGATGCCTTTAATGTCTATGATTGTAGGTTCTTTTTATGAAATAAAAGAGCTTGATTTTTTAATTGCTCCTTTTGTTATGCCTAGTCTTAAAGCTTGGATTTTTATTGTTTTGATGGGAATTTTTGGAGCAATGTATCAAATTCATGTTACTAAAGCTTATGGAGTAGCAAAAAAGGCAGGAGTTGTCGCAGGAGTTAGCTATATAGATGTAGTTTTTACTTTATTTTTGGGCATATTATTAGGAGATGAATTTCCTAGCTTAATGGTTTTTATAGGAATTTTTAGCATTATTTTAGGAGGAATTATTTTGGTTAGTAAGCAAACAAAAGGAAAGAAAAATGGAAAATAAAACAGATTTAATTTATGGTTTAGAAGATAGACCACCTTTTGCTAAGGCATTTTTTGCTGCATTAGTGCATTTAATGGCTATGTTTGTTGCTGTGATTACACCTGCTTTATTAATTTGCAAAGGACTTGGGATAGATGATACTAATACGGCTAGAATTATTTGTATGTCGCTTTTTGCTTCAGGCGTTGCTTCGCTTTTGCAGATTAAAACTTGGGGTCCTATAGGGAGTGGACTTTTATCTATTCAAGGGACTAGTTTTAATTTTGTTGCACCTATTATTTTAGGTGGGCTTGTTTTAAAAAATAATGGTTTATCGCAAGAAGCAATGCTTGGAGCCATTTTTGGCACTTTAATGCTTTGTTCTACTACTGAAATGATTATTTCTCAAATTTTACCTTTTATTAGAAGAGTGATTTCGCCTTTGGTTTCAGGTATAGTTGTGATGATTATAGGTCTTAGTTTGATTAATGTTGGCCTTGTGAGTGCAGGAGGTGGATTTGCGGCTAAGGCAAGTGGTGAGTTTGGCTCATTACAAAATTTATTATTAGCCGGAGTTGTGATTTTAAGTATTATTGTTTTAAATCGTTTTAATAATGCCTATATAAGAATTTCTTCTTTATTTATAGCTATGATAATAGGACTTTTAGTAGCTATGACTTTTGAAAATTTTAGTTTTAATTTTAATGAAAATTTACCTTTAGTGTTTTTACCCGATCCTTTACATTATGGTTTGAGTATTGATTATAATCTTATTTTACCTTTGATTTTAGTTTTTATGGTAACTTCTTTAGAAACTATCGGCGATATTAGTGCTACTAGTGAAGTTTCAAATCAGCCAGTTAAAGGCGAACTTTATGCAAAAAGATTAAAAGGCGGGGTTTTGGCTAATGGTTTTAATTCCTTTGTTTCAGCCTTTTTTAATACTTTTCCAAATTCATGTTTTGGGCAAAATAATGGCGTTATAGCTTTAACAGGTGTTGCAAGTCGATATGTTGGATTTATTGTAGCTTTTATGTTGATGATTTTGGGTTTATTTCCTATTGTGGCTGATATTACTTTACAAATTCCAGAGCCTATTTTAGGTGGAGCAACTTTAGTAATGTTTGGTACTATAGCTGCAACGGGAGTTAGGATTATTTCTAAGGAAAATCTAAATCGTCGTTCTATTATCATCATAGCTATGAGTTTGGGTATAGGACTTGGAGTTTCTAATAATCCTGATATTTTAGAATTTATGCCAATGTGGTTTAAAACTTTATTTTCTTCAGGGATTGCAGCAGGTGGGATTACGGCTATTATTTTAAATTGCGTTTTTCCGCTTGAAGAAAATGAAAAAAATAAAGTAAAATAATAAAAATAAGGAAAAATAATGAAAAAAATGATACTAATAGCAGGTCCTTGTGTAATAGAAAATGAAGAACTTGTTTTTAAAGTTGCACAAGAGCTTGAATGCTTTTTAAAAGATGATAGAATTGATTTTTATTTTAAATCAAGTTTTGATAAAGCAAATAGAACTAGTATTAATAGTTTTAGAGGACCAGGCATTGAAAAAGGCTTGGAAATTTTGCAAAAAGTTAAAGACAAATTTGGCATGCAAATTCTTACTGATATTCATGAGAGTTCTCAAGCAAGTGTTGCGGCTGAGGTTGTAGATGTTTTACAAATTCCAGCCTTTTTATGCAGGCAAACTGATTTATTAGTAGCTGCTGCTAAAACAAAAGCCAAGGTAAATGTAAAAAAAGGGCAATTTTTAAATCCTGAAGATATTAAATACAGCGTAGCTAAAATTTTACAAACTAGAGGCATTAATGAAGAAGGTTTTGAAATAGCCAAAGAAAATGGAGTTTTTGTAGCTGAGAGAGGTTCGAGTTTTGGCTATGGAAATTTGGTTGTAGATATGAGAAGTTTGGTTATCATGAGAAAATATGCTCCAGTTATTTTTGATGCTACTCATAGTGTGCAAATGCCAGGAGCAAATGGTGGAAGTAGTGGAGGCAAAAGTGAATTTGTAGAGCCATTAGCAAGAGCTGCTGCTAGTGTAGGCGTAGATGGATTTTTCTTTGAAACGCACATTGATCCTTGTAAAGCTTTATGCGATGGACCAAATATGCTTGATCTTTCAAGACTTAAAAACTGTGTAAATACGCTTTTAAAAATTCAAGAAATCATTTAAAAAAGGAAAATTATGAAGATAATAGAGGGAAATTTAAGTTTAAAAGGTGATGAGAAAATTGCGATTATCAATGCAAGATTTAATCATATCATCACAGATCGTTTAGTTGAAGGTGCTAAAGATGCTTTTTTAAGACATGGAGGCAAGGAAGAAAACTTAAGTCTTATCTTAGTGCCAGGTGCTTTTGAAATTCCTTTTGCATTAAAACAAGCTTGTGAGAGTAAAAAATTTGATGGAATTTGTTGTGTTGGAGCAGTAATTCGTGGAAGTACACCACATTTTGATTATGTAGCAGCTGAAACTACCAAAGGTATAGCAAGTGTGGGGCTTGGAGCTAATGTGCCTGTGAGTTTTGGAGTTTTAACAACTGATACCTTAGAGCAAGCCATAGAAAGAGCAGGTAGTAAAGCAGGTAATAAGGGTTTTGAAGCTATGCTTACTGTAGTTGAAATGCTTAATTTAATCCAAAAAATTAAGGCTTAAAATGGCTACTAGACACCAAGTAAGACAAAGTATAGTTTCTTTGCTTTATGCAGCACAGTTAAATCAAGAAAATAAAGATTTTATCAATGAATTTTTGGATGAGAAAAAAATTCGCAATGACCAAAGAAAATTCACTCTAGATTTATATAATGGTATTAATGAGCAACTTACTTTGCTTGATGAGAAAATCAATGAGTGCTTGAAAGAGCACAAATTAGATGGAGTAGCTAGTATAGAAAAGGCCATTTTGCGTTTAGGTGCTTATGAGATTTTATTTACTTCTACACAAAAAGCGATTATCATTAACGAGGCTATAGAGCTTGCAAAAGAAATGGCAGGGGATAATGCTCCTAAATTTATCAACGGGGTGTTGGATAAAATCAACAAGGAAAAGCAATGAAACTTTGTGTGGCTTTTGATGTGTCAAGTTATGATGAGTGTATTAGTTTGGCTAAAGAATTAAAAGGTTTAGATCTTTGGGTTAAAATAGGACTTAGATCATATTTAAGAGATGGAGCAAAGCTTTTAGAGGCGATTAAAAAAGTGGATGATTTTAAAATCTTTTTAGATTTAAAGCTTTATGATATACCAAATACCATGGCAGATGCTTGTGAAGAGCTTGCTAAGCTTGATGTGGATATGTTTAATATCCACGCAAGTGCAGGTAAAAGTGCTATGTGTATGATTATGGAGCGTTTAAGTGTTTTGAGTAAAAGACCTTTGGTGCTTGCTGTATCTGCTTTAACTAGTTTTGATGAGCAAGAATTTTTTAGTATATACAAACAAGATATCAAACAAGCTGTTAAGGAATTTTCTAAAATTAGCTATGAAAGCGGTCTTGATGGTATGGTTTGTTCGGTATATGAGAGCTTATTGATTAAAGAAAATACAAATACAAATTTTATTACACTAACTCCTGGAATTCGTCCTTTTAAAGAAAATTTAGATGATCAAAAAAGAGTAGCTGATATACAGTGTGCTAAGGATAATCTGTCAGATTTTATCGTGGTTGGAAGACCTATTTATAAGGCAAAAGAACCTAGAATGGTTTGTGAGAATATATTAGAGCATTTAAAATAAGCCTCTAGGCTTATTTTAAATAAATTTTCATTTTCTTATTTTCTAAAATAATTCCATCATCATCACTAATAATTTGAAATTCTCCATTAAAATATCTTAAGAAGTCGTTTTCAAATTTCATAGATTCTTGATCGCAAAGCATTTTTGTCGAAGCAAGATTATCTTCTATTTTGATACTACTTCCTTGATCTTTATAGTTTCCAAAAAATCTATTACATCCTGATACACCAAAAACTCTTTTATCTTTATTATCAAAACTAATGCTTGCTTTAGCATTTTGAGGAAGTTCATGATTTTTTCCATTAGCTTCATAAGAACTTATAGTAAATTCTTTATTTTGTAAATCATCAACACTTAAATTTGCCACAGAACACCCACTAAAAATAGCTAAGCTCGCTATACTTAATGTGATTATTTTTTTCATTTTTATACTCCTTTGATTTATACATGAAAATGTTTTAATTCATCCTCTAAATTTTGACAAACTATATTTAACTCATGAGCAACATCTAATAAAATTTTTGAAATTTCTTCATTTTTATCACTTAATTTTACCGTTTCTTGCATTTTATCAAGCAAAGATTGTAAAGTTTCTTGTGTGCTTGAAATTTTTTGCATGCAAGCATTTGCTAAATCTCTTGCATTTTCATTGCAAACTTTTACTTCATTGGTTCCTTCTACAAGTTCTTTTGCATCTTGATTTAAAGAGTTAATTTCGTTAGCATTGTGTTTTAACTCTTTAGAAACTTCATTGATACTATCTACTAATTGTTTGGTTACGATGGCAATATTTTTTAAAAATTCTTCTGAATTTTGAGCAAGATTTCTTACATCTTCAGCAATAACTGAAAAGCCGCGACCAAATTCTCCAGCACGTGCAGCTTCAATACCTGCATTTAAAGATAATAGATTGGTTTTATCAGCAATTTCTCCCATCATGTCAGAAGCTTTTTTAATCTCTTCTGCTTGTTTTTCCATAACTTCTACTTTTTGAGATAATATATCTTCATTTTCAGCTACAACTTTTACCTTATCTACTACTTGATTTAATGAGTCAAGCATGGTGTTTAAAACTTCAAAAGATTTTGTATTGGCTTTATTTGCGTTATTTGAAAGTTCAGCAAGATCTTGTAATTCTGTATGAATTTGCTCACTTAAATGATAAGATTCATCAGTTTTTGTATGACCTTCTTTAGTTCTATTTGCTAGATCAAGTGCATTAGCATTTAAAAGTTTAGATTGTTTATCTACCATTTGAGAGTTTTTATTAGTAGAAACTACTGCATTTTGAATTTTTTCAATAAATTGGTTGATGTAGGTGCAAGCTTTACCTATTTCATCGGTGCTTTTTATATTAATTCTTGCGCGTAAATCTCCATCGCCGCTAGCTAGTTCTTTAGCATGTTTTAAAAGATCTAAAACAGGATTACCTACAACTAATTTTAAAATATAAAGTACAGCAAAAACGGTAAAAAGTAAAGCAACGCTAAAGATTATAATATAAGTTCTAGCTGAACTTGCCAAATCATCATCTACATGTTTTAAATCATTGTACATATCCATAACACCCAAAACATCGCCTTCTTTAGCATTAGCATGACAAGCAAGACAACCTTTATTGGCGATAAGTGGGCGTATAAGTCTTAGATAATGTCCTTGTTCGTTATTGATTTCAACAGCTTTAATTTCTGGCTTGTTAAATTGCTCGTTGATAATACTCTCATCACTTTTTGTAAAATGTTGTATTTCAAAGAGCTCAATTGTGCTTTTTGAAGGATAAATTTTAATATCTTTTATACCTTCTATTTCACCAGCATCTTTTATAGCTTGTTCTATAATAGCAGGATCGCCCAAATTCATTGCCATTCTTAATGTTTGAAAAACAGAAGTGCTTAAAGTATCTAAATGTGCACGGCTGATTCTATCTGTAGTTTGTTGAGAATCTTTTTGTAAGATAATCTGCATGATAATAAAACTAATTAGCAATGTAGAGATCATTGCTAAAGATATTTTTGCACCTATGCTTTTAAACATTTAAAACTCCTTTTATTAGTGTAAAAAGTGTCTTATGCCGCTAAAGTATAATGCGATACCATACTCATTAGCAGCTTGAATAATATCCTCATCTCTTATGCTTCCACCTGGTTCAATGATGGCTTTTACTCCTATTTTGCTAGCCTCATCTATACTATCTCTAAATGGAAAGAAAGCTTCGCTTGCTAAAACACAACCATTTAGATCAAGCCCCATTTCCTTGGCTTTATTAATAGCTGCTTTAGCTGCATCGATACGACTTGTCATACCCATACCAATGGCTACCATAGCTCCATTTTTTACATAAACTACATTGTTTGATTTAGTAAATGCAGCAATTTTTATAGCTATTTCAAGATCTTTTAATTCTTGTTCATTAGCTTTTCTTTCGCTTTTTAAAATCGCATTTTTTAATTCATCTTCTTTAACTTCATCACTATCTTGATATACAAAACCACCATCTATGTGCTTAAAATCATATTTATCATAAGCTCTAGTTAAAAATGGCGCTTTTTGTGTAAAGATTTTAATACGCTTTTTATCTTTAAAAACTTCCAAAGCATCATCGTCTACATTTGCTGCAATGATTACTTCTATATAAATTTCATTGATTTTTTGCGCTAATTCTTTATCTAAGGTTCCATTGATAGCAACAACTCCTCCATAAGCACTCAAGGTATCGCATTTAAGAGCATGGATATAGCTTTGGAGTAAGTTTTCTTTTATGGCAAATCCGCAAGCATTTGCATGTTTGACTATGGCTACTGCTGGAGCTTTATCAAAAGCACTTGCTAAATTTAAAGCCGCGTTAATATCGGTTAGATTGTTAAAACTTGCTTCACCTTTTAAGGTTGTAAAATTGTGTGTGAAAAAGTCATCAAATTCATATAAAGCACCTTTTTGATGAGGGTTTTCTCCATATCTTGTGTCAAATACTTTTTGACCTACGATAAATTTACTTGCACCAAAGCCACCATTAAAACGCTCATTCATATAATTTGCTATGTAAGCATCATAATTTGCTGTATGCTCATAAGCTTTGATCATCAATGCTCTTCTAAAATCAAGATCTAAGGTATTATCTTTTAAGGCTTGTATGATTTTATCATAGTCTAAAATATCACAAACGACAATGACATTTTTAAAGTTTTTTGCACCACTGCGTATCATAGCAGGACCACCAATGTCGATATTTTCTACAATCTCATCAAAATCTTGGGTTAAAATTGTAGTTTTTTTGAAAGGATATAAATTCACACAAAGCAAGTCTATACTTTCGATGTTGTAATCTTTGGCTTGTTTTTGATGATCTTCATTTTCTCTTTTGTATAAAATTCCACCATGAATTTTTGGGTGCAATGTTTTAACACGCCCTTCAAACATTTCAGGGCTTTGAGTAAATTCACTAACTTCTTGTACTTGTAAATTATTTTCTTTTAAAAGCTTATAAGTACCTCCGGTGGATAAAAGCTCATAGCCTAATTTAGTAAGTTCGCTAGCAAATTCTACAACACCTTCTTTATCACTCACACTAATTAGTGCTTTCATTAATTTTTCCTTTCTATATATTGTTTTAAAAATTCATATGATTCATTAATTTCTTGAAATTTTTTAACACCTTCTTTGATTTTTTCTTCATCACTATTGTTTGCGTTTAAAATATCAGGATGGTATTTTTTGGCAAGCTCTCTATAGCGTTTTTTAAGCTCTTGCAAGTTTGCATTTTCATTTAAGCCTAAAATTTCACAAGCCTTTTGTAAATTCATACCTGTATTTTGTGTTTGCATAGAGTTTAAAAGTTTTTCAAGTATATTTACATCAAGTTCAAAAGCTCTAATGATAGCTCTTAAGACATCTTTTTTGGTATTGTTAAGTTCTCCATCAATCAAAGCCATTGCTACTAAGACATTCAAAATATTAATTCTTTCTTGTTGCGGTAAAGGCACTTCTTTGATAAACTCTTTGGCTATATCAAAAGTATCATTTAAAGTATTTTTATGTTCATTAAAACATTGTTTTAAAAAATCTCTTTCTTTTTTATCTTTAGCATTATAATCAAGAATTTGTGAGATCATATTTGCTTCGTTCTCACTAACTCTACCATCACTTTTTGCTATTTTTGCTAAAAGCGCTATAACATAATAGTTTAATCTCCTTTTAAAGCCATCAATCCTTTCTTCATGATAGCCTTGTTTAAAACCTTGGGAGAAGCTTTTAGCTCCTTTTTTGAAAGAGCCTAAAAGATCATCTTTGCCCCAAGTTTTGTAATACCAATAAAATGCAAGAATTGCTAATACCAATAAAACAAAAAGCATTTCTATCCTAAATATTCTTTAAATTTATCAAAATAAATTTTTTGTAGTTTTACTAAAGATATCTTAATATCATCTAAAACGAAATCTTTTTCATTTAAAATTCCAAGTTTTGCAAAATTAATTTTCATTTTGTTTGCAAATTCAATAAAATTTTTTTCATTTTTAACACCAATTACAACTCTAGTTGGACTTTCTTCAAAAATAAAACTTCTGTTTTCAAAATTTGTTTTTACATTTACACCTAAATTCGCCTTTACGCTCATTTTGGCTAAAGTCATAGCAAGACCACCTATGCCTATGCTATTAGCACAATCAAGTAATTTTGCTTCGTTTGCTTTTAGTAAGAAATCCCATAGTTTTAATTCTGCTTTAAAATCTATATCTTCAAGCTCTCCTGCGACTTTTTGATCTAGTACTTTAGCAACCAAAGATCCACCAAAACTACCTTTATTTTCTCCTATTAAATAAATAGCTTGCGTTTCTTTACTAAAGTATGATTTTAAAACATTTTCTGCTTTTTCGTGAATACCAACGCAAGCTATGGTTGGACTTGGAAAAATACTTACTCCATCGGTTTCATTATATAAAGAAACATTTCCGCTTACCACAGGGGTATTGAGTTCTTTACAAGCTAGTTTAATACCTTCGCAGCCTTGAGCAAATTGCCACATTACTTCAGGGTTTTGTGGGTTGCCATAGTTTAAACAATCACTAATTGCCAAAGGTCTAGCTCCCGAGCATGCTATTTTTCTTCCTGCACTTGCAACGGCTGCTGCTGCACCGATTTTTGGATTTACATAGTTTAATCTTGAGTTGCACTCAATGGCCATAGAAAGCAAGCAATTATTTTCTTTAATTCTAATACTATTTGCACCTAAAGCCCCATCGCTTTTTAAAGTGTTAGTTTGCACGCTTGAGTCAAACTGCTCATAAATATAAGCTTTATTGCTGATATTTTCATTTGCAAGAAGTTTTTCAAAGGCTTCTTGAGTGGGAATGCTAAGTTTAAATTGATAGTTTTTTATTTCATCTAAGTATTTTGGCTTAGCCACAGGTCTATCAAGTATAGGTGCTTTTTCGCTTAGTGGTTCAATAGGGATTAGACCAACTAATTCATCATGCCAAAATAATTCCATTTTGCCAGTATCTGTAACTTCGCCTATAATGGCTGCATCAAGCCCCCACTTATTAAAAATCTCAATAACTTTTTCTTCATAGCCTTTTTTAGCACAAATTAGCATTCTTTCTTGAGATTCACTTAGCATTAACTCATAAGGAGTCATACCTTCTTCTCTCATAGGAGTTTTATCAAGGTAAAGTTTCATCCCGCTACCACTGCGTCCTGCCATTTCAAAAGAGCTTGAAGTAAGTCCTGCTGCACCCATATCTTGAATTCCAACTATATAATCAGTTTTGAAAAGTTCCAAACAAGCTTCCATTAATAATTTTTCAGCAAATGGATCACCAATTTGAACAGTTGGTCTTAAGCTTTTGCTAGATTCATTAAAACTATCGCTTGCCATTACAGCTCCACCAAGTCCATCGCGACCAGTTTTTGAGCCTACATAAATTACAGGATTTCCTATACCTTCAGCCTTTGCATAAAAAATATCTTCGATTTTGCAAGTTCCAAGTGCAAAAGCATTAACTAAGATATTTCCATTAAAGCACTCATCAAAAGCACATTCTCCACCTATAGTAGGAACACCCATACAATTACCATAGTGTGAAATTCCACTTACTACACCCTTAACTAAATATTTTTGATGTTTACCTATTTTTTCATCATGGATATTACCAAATTTTAAAGAATTCATACCTGCAACAACTCTAGCACCCATGGTAAAAACATCGCGTAAAATTCCACCCACACCAGTAGCTGCACCTGCAAATGGCTCTATAAAACTTGGGTGATTATGACTTTCTACTTTAAATACAGCAGCCATTCCTTTGCCTATATCTATTACTCCAGCATTTTCACCAGGACCTTGGATTACCCAAGGAGCTTTAGTTGGAAAGCCATTAAGGTATTTTTTACTTGATTTATATGAGCAATGTTCACTCCACATTGCAGAAATCACTCCAAGTTCTAATAAATTAGGTTCTCTACCTAGTATATTTAAAATTTCTTGATATTCCTCATCGCTAATTTTGTGTTGTTTTATAACTTCTTTATCCATAATTATCTCCTTTTTATTTTCCTAAACAAAAATTACTAAACATTGCATCTAAAATTTCATCTCTTTCAAAATTTTTGGTAAATTGAGCTATTTCTCCTATGGCTAAATTTAATTCAAAAGCAAAAAGTTCTAAAGAACTTTCCTTTAATAAATCCCTTGCACGCAAAATAGCTTCACTAGCATTTTTACAAGCATTGAGTATTAAAGTATTGCTAATTAGCATTCCATCGCCATCTAAAGTATTTAAGTATTCATTTAAACTTTCTTTAATGGCTTGGGCGTTTTCTTGGGCGCAAATGCGTATACAAGAAGTGCTAATTTCATGTTTAAATTTGGTAGTCAAATCGCTTTTATTTAAAACATAAATGATTTTTTTATCACAATCTTTTAAAGCTTGTAAAATATGTTTATCTTCTTCTTCAAATTCTTTAGATCCGTCAAAAACAGCTATAATAATATCTGCTTCTTTAATGCTTTCATAACTTAAGTTGACTCCGATTTTTTCTATCTCATCATCTGCGTTTCTTATGCCTGCTGTGTCGATGATTTTAATTAAATGTGAGCCTATTTTTAAACTTTCCTCGATACGATCTCTTGTGGTGCCTGCAATATTAGATACAATAGCTCTATCAAATGCTAAAAGCGAATTTAACAATGAGCTTTTTCCGGCATTTGGCTTGCCGATAATAGCAACTTTAAAGCCATTTATAAGACCTTTTTTACTTAAGGAAATATCTACTATATCGCTTAAAAGTTTTGAATTTTTTTCACACATAGCAATGATTTGATCAAGTAGATCTTGCGGTAAATCATCATCTGCATAGTCAATGCTAGTTTCTACAAAAGCAAGAGTTTGAACAAGGTCTATTCGAATGGTGTTTAAAAATTTACTTAAATCACCTTTAATATTTTTTGCTATGATATTTGCAGCACTTGTTGATTTTGACATGATAGCATCTTGTATGCTTAAAGCTTTTAAAAGATCCATTTTGCCATTTAAGCAAGCTCTTTTGCTAAATTCTCCAGGATTAGCAAGGCGCGCACCTGCTAAAACAAGCTCATCGAGTAAAATTTCACTCAAAGAAAAACCACCATGAAGTTGAAATTCTACAATATCTTCTCCTGTAAAAGAGCAGGGTGCTTTAAAATAAATTACTAAAGCCTCGTCTAAAAAGTCATTATTGTTTTTATAAAGTTTGCACAAGTGTGCATAGCGTGGTGCGAGTTCTTTTTTGTGGGTAATTTTTAATGCAAGTTCTAAAGCTTTTTTTCCACTTACTCTAATGATGCTTATAGAGCCCACTCCGTGAGCTGTAGCAATAGCAGCTATCGTGTCATTCATTCATTTTTCTTCAAAAAATCATTCACAACGATATATCTTTGATCGTCATTTTGTTTGATAGCTACATACTTATCAGGAAAGCGTTCTCTTAATTTTTCTAAAGCAAGTTTTAGCCAAATTCCATCTAGTGGTTTTGTTTGAACTCTTCCAGTGTTCTCTACTTTTTCTATGAGAATTTTTAAATAACTATCAATAGCTTGGGTTTGGTTTTCCAAAAATTGTGCTATTTCTAGTCTTGGTTGAATTTTATATTTAGCATTAAGCCAATTATAAAGTAAATATGAAAAAGCTTTATATCTGTGAGCTTCTTTGCCTATAAGCAAGGCTGCATCTTTTCCATCAAGTTTAATTAAAACACAGGTTTCATTCCAAACGCTAACTTGCACAACTTTAATATCAAAATCAAAAGTTGCTAATAATTTTTCTAGTGAAATTTTTATCTCATCAATATAAGAAACAATGTTTTTTTCTTCTGAAGACTCCTTATGAAAAGAATCAAAAATAGCATCATTTTTTACTTTGTAATGTTCTTTAGGTTGAGCAATATTTTCAATTGGTTTTTGAAAATTTTCTTTATATTCTTTTTTATATTCATTTTTTTCAAAATTTTTTTGAGAATATTTGTTAAATTTCTCATTTTGATTTTTTTTAGGTTTTTCATTATGGACTTTTTGAGCTTTTTTATGTCCTTTAATACAGATTATCGCATTTTTTTTAAAAAGGCCAAAAAATCCTGCTTTAGCATGTTGAATAACTTCGTATTCTAAGTCAATCACAGAGCACTCAAGTTGTTTTGAGGCTTCTATGAGTGCAGTTTGTAAGTCTTTAGCTTCTATGTTCATGTTTAGCTATTTCCTCTTTTTTATGGTTTTTGAAAAGCTTATTAACAATTACTTGTTGGATAAGTGAGCATATATTATTTACACACCAATACAAAGTTAAACCTGCTGGGAATGTTAAGAAAAAGAAAGTGAAAATTAATGGTAAGAATTTCATAATCTTTTCTTGCATAGGATCTTGTATAGCCATTGGTGTAATAAGTTGTTGGATAAACATAGTTAGACCCATAAATATAGGTAAAATAAACCATGGATCCATCACAGATAAATCTGTAATCCAAAAAGCCCAAGGTGCAGCTTTAAGTTCTATGGCATTTAGTAAAACTCTATAAATTGCAAAGAAAATTGGAATTTGAATGAGTATAGGTAAACATCCGCTCATTGGGTTTGCACCATGTTTTTTATAAAGTTCCATCATATGTAAATTCATTTTTTGTGGATCACCTTTGTAGCGTTCTCTAATTTCTTTCATTTTTGGTGCTAAATCTTTGAGTTTATTCATAGAAATCATTGATTTGTAAGTAAGTGGGAAAAGAATAATACGCACAATTAAAGTCATCACTACGATAGCCCAACCCCAATTACCCAAATAACCATGTAAGAAATTTAAAAATTCAAACATAGGTTTAGCTATAAAAGTAAACCAACCATATTCTACCACATCATCTAAATCCGCATGAATGCTTCTTAAAATTTCATGCTCTTTTGAACCTATATATCCGGTTGCTTTAAAATTGTTAGTTGCACTTGCAAAAACGATAGAATTTTCGTGATTATCTTTAGTAACTACTGCATTTAAAGGTTTTTCAAAATTATAAAAGAAAGCACTATAATAGCGATCTGAAGCTGCCATAAGGGTTACATTAGAAAAACTTTCATCATTTTCTACATCACCATCTTCTAACATTGTTATTTTATCATCTTTATCTAAGATTAAAACTCCATGTACTGTATAACTATCAACTGCTATATTTGGACGATAACCTGGAGTGATAAAATAAGCTGTATCTTTGCTTAGATTTACTTCTAAATCATAATTTCCATATTTGTGAAAAGTGATTTTTTTAGTTATTATTAGATCATTTAAATTTTGAGTAAGAATTAATGTTGTATTTTCATCATTTACATTGATAGTTTTTTGACTAGCTGTATATACTGTATTGAATGCCTCTTGATTTATCTTTGCATCACTAAATCTTATTTCTAGTGGCAAAGGTGATAAAGAAGTATCTACTAGATTAATGCTTTTACCATTTTCATCTTTATATTTTTCATCGCTTAGATAAAATTTAGCTATTCTACCTAAAGAGTCAATATGTGCTTCAAAATGCTCACTTTTAACAACTGCTATTTCTTCTTTTTGATTAACACTAAGTTCTGTCTTTGGAGCTTGTGTATTTGTATTTGCGGTTGTAGTTTGTGGAGCTGAATTGTTTTGTTCTATATGAGTGATATTTTGCTCATTTTGTGGTGCTTTTGGGATAAAAAAATAATCATAAACTACAAAAAATAAAAATGATAATACAATGGCAATTAATATGCGTTTTTGCTGGGATAAATTTTCTGACACGGATTGTCCTTTGGAAATATAATCTTAATTAAAAAAAATTGATTATCATTGCAAGGGATATAAAAATAATTGAGTTGTTTTAAAGCATTAAAACTAGGTTTAAAACATACACCTGAGTTTAGAGTATTCTTGCGTATTTTAGGATAATCAATACCACCTTTAAAAAACGGATTGCATTTTAAAATTCTTAAAAAAACTGCACCAAATGCTTTAAAAATATTATTTTTTTTAAATTGCCATAAGGCATATTCAGAACAACTTGGATAATACCTGCAGCATTGTGGCTTAAAAGGGCTGATAAAGAGCTGGTAAAATCTGATAAGTTTTAAACAAGCTATTTTATACATCCTATTTTTTTCAAACCCCATTTCAAGTTTTTTTCTAATTTTAAAAAAGGAATTTCAGTAATACTTGTCTTAGCTACAAGTATGTATTTCCCGTTTTCGACTTGATTTTTAACCTGAAAAAAAGCTGATCTTAAGAGCCTTTTGGCTCTATTTCTAACGACAGCTTTTCCAACTTTTTTACTAGCAACAACAGCAAATTTTTTTTCTTTACTTAAAGTATAAAAGATGATTACACCTTCACAGTGCCACTTTTTACCTTCTTTATAAATTGTTGCAAACTCTCCTAAGTCGTTAATACTTAGAAAATCTTTTATACCGCTAATCTTTTTCTACCTTTAGCGCGTCTAGCATTGATTACCTTGCGACCATTTTTGCTTTTCATACGCACGCGGAAGCCATGAGTTCTTTTTTTAGGAGTTTTGTGTGGTTGATATGTTCTTTTCATATTCTTTCCTTAACTTAAAATAAAAAACAAAATAATAAGCGTGTATCTTATCAAAATCTTACTTAAATCTGCTTTTAATTAAGAGTTATTTTAAAAGTTTTTGCTAAATTTTTGTTTTATTTTTATGTATTTTAAGGAAAAATCATGAGTTTTGAAATTTGTGAGAGTAAAAAAGAAGATTTAGAAAAAATTTTAGAATTAATTAAAGAGCTTGCTATCCATGAAAATATGCTTGAAGATGTAAAATGCACAACTAAAGAACTTGAAGAATCTTTTTTTGAAAATAAATATGCTAAGGCTTTAAGTTTAAAAGTTGATGGTAAAATCATAGGTTATGCAATGTATTATTTTACTTTTTCGTCTTTTTGGGGTTTAGGTGGGTTATATCTAGAAGATATTTATATTCAAGCAAAATATAGAAAAAAAGGCTATGCAAAAGCTGTTTTTAAATATTTAGCACAAATTTGTAAAGAAAAAAATCTTAAAAGATTAGAATGGGTATGTTTGAACGATAATGATTTAGGGATTGAGTTTTATACTAAATTAAATGCAAAGCATATGAATGAGTGGAGAACTTATCGTTTAGAGGGTGAAAATTTAGAAGTATTGATGTAATGAATAAGCGTAATTTGTATTATTTAAAAGCTTTTGGTTATGAATATTTTAACGAGCAAAAACAAATTAGGCATTTTAATTTAAGTTTTAAAGAATTAAACGAAAGGGTAAAAACCTGCAATCTTTGTCATTTTTCTAGACTAAGAAAGCATAGTTTAATGGAAAAAGAAGCCAAAAATGCTAAAATTTTGATTTATCAGGCCTTTATTGACAAGGAAGAGAATGAAAGTGGAAAGTTTTTTGCTTCTAAAAATAAACAAGAATTTTTGAAATTATGTAAGGAGCTTTTAAATTTAAAAGACGATGAGATATATTTTTCTTATATGTTTAAATGTTTTAGTAATTTTAAAATAGACGATCAAGCATTAAAATTATGCTTGCCATATTTTTATAATGAGCTTGATTTTATAAAAGCAAAGATTATTTTATGTCTTGGCCAAGAAGCTTTTGCAAGTTTGGGTTTTGAGAATTTTCAAAAATATAAAGGACAATGTATGTATTATAATAATGTCTTACTTTTGCCAAGTTATGATTTGAATTTTTTGAGTAAAAATCCTAGCTTTTATGCTGAATTTATAGAAGATATTAAAAAAATAAAAGGTTATTTATGAGAAAAAGTTTAGTTTGTTTGATGATGAGTTTTGTTTTAACTTTAAATGTCTTTGCGAAAGAGCAAAAACCATCGCCTATAGAACCTAGTGAGTCTTTTTATCCTAATTTAGAATTTCAAAATTGTGATAATGATTGTTTATTTACTTTGTTAGAAACAGGACTTTATTTTAATTTTTTATCAAGATTTAATAATGATAATGCAAATGAGCTTTTAGTTAATATCTATACTAAACTTTTAAATTCTATTATAGATTTTGAAAAAAGAATTCAAAAAAATGCTAGCATAAAACTAGCTATTATTATACCTGAGCAAACGATTAAAAGTTATTCTAATACTATTATAAATTCAAGCATAGCGTATTTATTAAGGCAAAGAGCGCAAATAAAAGTAAAGGTGTTTTTAATAGGCACAGAAGATGAGAGTAAGATAACTAAAGCTTTTAAACAAGCTCAAGATGAGAAATTTAATTATATTATCGCAGGTTTTACAGATAAAGGTGTGAAAAATTTATTAAAAGAAAGCCTTGATTCTAATGTAAAAGTTTTTATTCCTACTGCACATAAAAGAAATTTTGATACGCAAAATGAAAATGTGTATTTTGGAAGTATAGATTATCAAAAACAAATCCAAAAACTTTTGGAATACTCAAATGGTAAAAATATTATTTTTTCAGATGGAACAGCCTTAGCTAATCGCTTAGATGAGAATGTTTTAAACGCAGGTAATGGTAGTGAGAAAATTTATACTATTAATAGTTCTAAATTTGATTTTAGAAGTATTTTAAATCAAAATAGAAGTTTTCAAGATTCTAGTATTATTTTAAATACTTCTTTGATTAAAACAGCACTCATAAGCTCACAAATAAGAACTTATGATATAGAGCCTTTTGTATTATTATCAACTCAGATTAATTATAATCCTATCTTGCTAAGTTTAACGCAAATTAATGATAGAAAAAAACTTTTGCTAGCAAATTCCATTTCTAATGAGGATCAAACTCTAAGCTATCTTAATGAACTTTTTTCGCAAAATATTAATTACAACTGGATAGCTTATGCAACTAGTGTGGGCCTTGATTATTTTTATACGCAGTTTTTAGATAAAGATTCTCAAAGAATTTTTGATGAGGGTTTAAATGATAATCAATTTGACTATAAGGTTAAAATCATTCGCTCGCAAGGCTTAGGTTTTACTCCTTTGCAAGATCAGTAAAAACCTTAGTTATAGTCTCATCTATAGGAGTTACTTTTTCATTTTTTAAAAAAGCTAGGGTAAATTCAGCTTCAAAAAGCTTGGTATTTTCTTTATAAATCTCTTGTTTTATACAAACTGAGGCTTTTTTAAGCTTTGTGATAAATGTTTTTACTTCTATAAGATCTCCAAGTTTAGCGGGTTTTAAAAAGTTACAATTTGCTTTAGTAAGTAGGAAATGTCCTGTATTTTTATCAAAAATTTTTGCATTTTTTTGAAAAAATATCTCACTTCTTGCTCTTTCGCAAAATTTTAAGTAGTTGCTATGGTATACTACTCCACCTGCATCGGTATCTTCATAATAAATTCGTATTTGCATTTTAGACCTTTTATTTTATTATATATTGATCGGAAAATATCGCTTACAATCAACTTTTTTTATTGATAAATTTGTTGAAATTCTACTTAAAATGTCATAAGAAAAGCATAAAATATTCTTGATTTTATATCTTATGTTAAAATTGTATTTTATATCATTGAAAAAAGGAAAATCATGCAAGTGTTGCAAAAAATGTTTAAATTGCTAGCTATTATGGCTTTTGTTTTTAGTGTGAGTGCAAATGCACTTAGTGAGGGTAAAGAGTATATTACTTTAAAAACACCTATCCCAAATGCACAAAATTCTCTAATAGAGGTATTTTCTTATCGTTGTATTCATTGCTATAATCATCATCAATTTCACACTCTAGCAAAAGTTAAACAAGCTTTACCAAATTTAAAATATGATCTTTTCTCGGTAAGTTCTATGCTCGAGTACGGTGGTGCTTTAAATGAGATGTTTGCTTTAGCTTCTTTTAAAGAAAAAGCTTTAGGTTTAGATGTTACTAGTGAAAAAAGTCTTACTTATAAGCTTGCTGATGTGTATTTTGTAAGTCATTTTGAAAAAAAATTAAATTTAAATAATCTTGATTTGTTTTATAAAATAGGTTTAAATGCTATTGGTGCTAGTAAAGAAGAATTGCAAAAATTTTTACAAACTAAAGAAGCCAAAGAGCTTTTAGTTGCTTATGATGTAGCTAATGAAATTTCAAGAAATTATGGCACGCCTGCTTTTGTAGTAAATGGCAAATATCAAATCAATCCTGAGTATATCACTTCTTTAGAAGAACTAATCCGTATAGTTAAAGAACTTTCTACCAAGTAATGCTTTTTTAAGCATTGCTTTTTGTAATTTTTGTGATAAAGTATTATTATTTTTTATTTTTTTAATAATTATATTTTCATTTTGAAATTTTTTCTTATTGTTTAATTAATATTTAAGTTATATTAATATAACTTTAGCATGTTTATAATAAATTGCAAATATTTATTATATATAAAATACAAATAGGAGAAATAAAATGAAATTCAACTTAAATAATTTGTCAAAAGCAGTGGCGGCAGCTGCTTTTGTTCTTGGTGTGAGTGCAAATGCACTTAGTGAGGGTAAAGAGTATATTACTTTAAAAACACCTATTCCAAATGCACAAAATTCTTTAATAGAAGTATTTTCTTATCGTTGCACACATTGTTATGATCATCATAAGTTTAATACCATGTCAAAAGTCAAAGAAAAATTACCACAATTAACTTATAAATTTTATCCTGTTAGCTCTATGGGTGATTATGGTAAGCAAGCTAATGAAATTTTTGCTTTTGCTGCTTTTAAAGATGAGCAAAATAAAGTAAGTCAAAGCGATAAAAATAGTTTAACTCATAAAGCTTCTGAAGCATATTTTAATGCTTATTTTAAGAAAAAACAAAGATGGGGAAATGGAGCCAATCCTGAAGCGTTTTATGAAGTAGGATTAAAAGCAATTTCAGCAAGCAAAGAAGATTTAGATAACTTTTTAAAAACTCCTGAGGCTAGTGAAATTTTAAAATCTTATGAAAATGCTAATGATATCTCTAAAAACTATGGTACACCTGCATTTGTAGTAAATGGTAAATACCAAATCATACCACAAGCTATCACATCTCCACAAGCTTTAATAGAAATAACAGAAGAATTAAGCAAGATGTGATTTGAGGTATTTTATGAGTTCTTGTCCTGTTAGTAGAGTTAGTGCTTGGCAAAACACTAGAATGCCTTGGTTAATAATGGTTATAGCTATGGTAGGCTTAACTTTTATAGCACACTTTTTGTTTCAAGAATACCTTTATATGGAGCCTTGTGAGCAGTGTGTTTATATAAGATTTGCTATGTTAACTATGGCTTTTGGTGGTATATTAGCTTTGATAGATCCTAAAAATGATTATTTGAAAATTTTTGCTTATACTTTTGTATTTTGGGGTATATGGCTTGGTATAGAGTATTGTATTACTCTTAATCATATCCACGAGGTAGTGCATTCAGAAAATCCTTTTGCTGGTGTTGATGGGTGTAGAGAAATTCCTATATATCCTTTTAATTTACCATTGCATGAATGGGCACCAGGATGGTTTTTACCAACAGGTGAGTGTGGTATGGATACACCTATAGTGCCTGAAGATGTTTATGGTAGTTTAAATGCTTTTCAGAAATTTTTTGTTGGAAATCCTCCAAATTTTGAAGATGGGTTGTATAGTAATGGTTGGTATTTGATTCCTAGTATGGAATTTATGAATATGGCAATTTGTTGTTTGTTGGCTTTTGTTGTTTGTTTGGTGATTTTAGGAAGCATGTTTGTTTCTTATACATTTTCACATTCTAAGGCTAAATTTTATGCTTTGATTGTTTTAATATTAGTAGTTTTGCTAAAAATTTTAGGTGAGCCAAGTGTGCAAATAGCTTAATAATATAAAAAAGGAGAAAAAATGAAGATTAGTAAAATTGTAAGTAGTATTTTGCTTGCTAGCAGTGTTGTTATGGTAGTGCCTAGTGTTTCTTTGGCTATGGGTGGACCTAGTGGTGCTAAAATTGATTGGGAAATTCAAGGCAAAATTGGCGCAGTAAAGATGAATCCTTATGGTTTATCTCCGCTTAGTGCTGTAATTATGGATGGTGGATACAAACTAAGTGATGTAAGCGTAACTATAGTTCCAAAGCCAAATGGACAGACTATATCTTATAAGGTTAGCCCTAATAAAATTAAAACTTATGGAGGAATTCCTGTTTTTGGACTTTATCCATCATATTTTAATACAGTAAAAGTAAGTTATACTAAAACTGCTTTTGGAAAGAGTGAAAAAGTAGTAGATGAGGTATATAAAATAGCAACTGGTGGAGTAAATATAGAGCCAAGTGGAAGTATTATGCAAAGAGGTGTACCTTTTGAAAAAGTAGAAGTGATTAAAGTAGATAAAGGTTTTGAAGATAGGTTGTATTTGGTTAATAATGCTCCAGGGAAACAAAGTGGAAAAGGCTCTCAATCTGTTTGGAATAACCCAGCAGGTGGTGCAATGGAATGGGATGAGAATTCAAATGCATTTATCATTGATACAAAAGGTGAAATTCGTTGGTATTTTGATAATGATAAATTAATGGATTGGAATAATATTTACAATCGTGGTATTATGATGGGATTTAGGCAAAATACTGATGGAGCTTTAACTTGGGGTTTTGGACAAAGATATGTTAAGTATGATTTAATGGGTAGAGAAATTTTTAATCGTCTTTTACCTTCTTCTTATATAGATTTTTCTCATTCTATGGATAATATGCAAAATGGAAATTATCTTTTAAGGGTGGCTTCTGCCAATGTTAAGCGTCCTGATGGTAAAAATGTGCGTTCAGTACGCGATGTGATAGTAGAGGTTGATAAAAATGGTAATGTAGTAGATGAGTGGAGATTGTTTGAAATTTTAGATCCATATAGAGCAAATGTAATCAAAGCATTAGATCAAGGTGCGGTTTGTTTAAATATTGATGCGAGTAAAGCAGGGGTTACTTTAAGTGATGAGGATTTAGCTAAAATGGACGCAAGTGATTCTTTTGGCGATATAGCAGGCACTGGAGTAGGGCGTAACTGGGCTCATGTAAATAGCGTAGATTATGATCCAAGTGATGATAGTATTATTATTTCAAGTCGTCATCAAAGTGCTATTATAAAAATAGGACGTGATAAAAAAGTAAAATGGATACTAGGAGCACATAAAGGCTGGGGAGAAAAATACAAAAAAACACTTTTACAACCTGTTGATAAAAATGGCAAAAAGATAGTTTGTGAAGATGAGTATAGTAAATGTCCAGGATATGAAAACGAAGAAGGTGGTTTTGATTTTACATGGACACAGCATACTGCTTTTAGAATAGATGAAAAATCTGACAAAAGATATATTTATATCACAGCTTTTGATAATGGCGATGCAAGAGGTATAGAGCAACCTGCTTTTGCTTCAATGAAATACTCAAGAGCAGTTGTGTATAAAATAGATCAAAAAAATAAAACCGTAGAACAAATTTGGGAGTATGGAAAGCAAAGAGGCAATGAATGGTTTTCACCTGTCACTTCTTTAGCAGAATACCATAAAGATAAAAATTCCATCATGGTTTATAGTGCTACTGCTGGAATGTCATTTGACTTAAGCAAGGGTGCTGCTGTAGGTGAGCCAAAACCTGAAATAGATGAATTTAAATGGGGAGCTAAAGAACCTTCAGTACAAATTCGCTTTAGCGGAGCAAGTACTGGTTATCAAGCTATGCCTATTGATTTAGAAAAAGCATTTAAATAAGAAAAAAGGGCTTTTTTAAAGCCCTTTTAATTTTTATAAATATCCTGCACCTAAAGCTAAAAAATAACCTACTATACAAGAAACAATCACACCAATTAATCCTGGTAAGATAAAGCTATGATTGATAACAAATTTACCTATTTTTGTAGTACCTGATCTATCAAATTGTATAGTTGCAAGATCGCTTGGATAAGTTGGTAAAATGTAGTATCCATAGCAAGCTGCTGCAAAAGCAATGATAATACCTGGTTCAACACCAATTCCTAGTGCAAGTGGCACAAAAGCTGCAATTGCTGCTGCTTGAGAATTAACAAATTTAGAAATAAGTAAAAGCATAATAGCATAAGTCCAAGGATGTTCTATAACGATATTACCTAAAGATTCTTTCATCATAGGAGTATGCACTGCAAACATTGTATCTGCCATCCAAGAAATTCCAAAAACAGCTACTAAGGCTATCATACCGGATTTAAAAATTTCATTTTTTGCAATTTTGCTTGCATCAAGTTTGGTAAAAATGATTAGCGCTGCACCTGCTAAAAGCATAAACATTTGAATAGTTGCTACCATATTCATAGGTTTGGTAACGCCTTTTGAGGTAAATTGCGGTCTAAGTTCTGGAAAAGCTCCAAGTATAGCTACTATAGCAATAGCACCTAGGAAAATCCACATAGCTACCCATTGGATAGTTGGAAGTTTTTGTCCAAGAAGAGTTTTACTATCGCCATAGATATATTCTCTTTGTTCTGGATTTTTAATCTTAGCTTGAAAATCCTCATCTTTATCAAGATCTTTTCCCCTAAACCAAGAAAAAATTCCTATAGCCAAAACACCTACTAAGGTAGAAGGTATAGTAATAGCAAGTAAATCTACATAGCCATCAAATCCTGCTAAAGGATGTTTATTAATTTCTGGATTTAAAAGTAGGGCTGTTAAGCTTACAACTGCAACTGAAACAGGACTTGCGATAATACCAAGTTGTGAAGAAATACTAGAAGCAGCCATTGGTCTTTCTGGGCGAATACCATTTTTAATAGCAATATCATAAATAATAGGCATCATAGTATAGACAACATGCCCAGTTCCACAAAGCATGGTAAGAATGCAAGTTACAAATGGCGCCAAAATAGTTAAGAATTTAGGATTTTTTCTTAGAACTTTTTCTGCAATTTGCAACATTACATCCAAACCACCACTAGCTTGTAAAGTTGCACTAGCAACAACAACAGCTAAAATGGTAAGCATAACATCAATAGAAGGTTTTCCAGGTGCTACAGCAAAACCAAAACTTAAAACTAATAAACCTATACCGCCTAATAAGCCTAGAGCGATACCGCCTTTTTTTGCCCCATAAAAAAGACAAATAAGAACAACAATTAGTTGGATACTAAATTGAACACCTTCGCTAAGGCTAGTTAGTATTTCCATACTCTCTCCTTATTTTTTGAAATATGTGAGAGTATAATCCAAGTTTTATTAATAGTAAATAAAATTTTTTATTATTTAAATAAATATTTACCAATATTTTGAATTTATTTATCAAAATATTGGTTATTTTATATTTATTGATAATATTTTAAGATTGCATAAAGAATTTTACTGATTTTTTCAATAGAAGCTATTTCACATTTTTCATCTGTTGAGTGAGGGTTATGGATATTTGGTCCTATTGAGCAACATTCTAAAGGTTGTTTTTCACTTATAACGCCACATTCTAAACCAGCATGTATAGTGTAAAGCTTGGCGTTTGGGTTTTCTTTTTTAAAATAACTTAGAATTTCTTCTCCAAATTTAGTATCTTTATTAGCCCACGGTGGATAAAAATTTGCACTTGAAACTTCGCAGTTTTGCATCTTAAAATAAGTTAAGGTTTCAAATTCTATGTTTTTAAGTTCTTGTAAATCATTAGATCTTGCAAAAAGCTCAAAATGAAATTTGCTATCTTTTTCATAAGCTAGTGAAAGATTGATACTTGTTTGAACTAAATTTAATTGATGATTAAAAGTTCTAACTCCTTGTGCAAAAGCATTAATGAGATTTAAAATAACTTGAGAATTTTTATAATATGTTCTTTTGATTTTACCTATATAATTTACTTTAAAATGATCATTTTCTTTTGGAGGATTTTTAAAAAATGCTATAACTTTAGCATGTTTTGGTATAGAATTTATTCTTTCACCCGCTTTAAATTCGCAAAGTTCCCCTTGATTTTGAGTGATAAAATAGCTCACTTCTTTAATAGAAGATTTAATGTTTTTAACAATATCAATTCCCGAGTGCCCACCTTTAAAATCAATTGCTTCTATCTCATAACAATCTTCTTCTTTTTCATCTATTTCTAAGTTTAAACTAGCAAAAATATCTACCCCACCAGCACAACCTATAACAACTTCATCATCGCTTTCGTGGTCTAAATTTAAAAGCTTGCTTGAGATCAAAGTATGGGTGAGATTGTTTGCTCCACAAAGTCCAACTTCTTCATCATTAGTAAAAAGACATTCTATATTTTCAAAATCTTTTAAAGCTTGCATCATTAGTGATACTCCTATGCCATTATCTGCACCTAAGCTTGAATTTTTAGCCTTTAAATATCCGTTTTCTTCATATATTTGTATACTTGGAGCTTCTCCCATGCAAACCATATCATAATGACTTTGTAAACAAATTTTAGGATTTCCTTTGTGTGCGTGGATATTACCTGCTTCATCAACGCTTACTTGGCAATTTTGACTTTTAGCAAAATCAATGAGAAAATTTTTCAATTCTTCGGTTTTGAAACTACAATGAGGTATTTGAGCAATTTGTTTAAAATTTTGTATAATTTCTTGCATAAATTCTCCTTTTTATTGTAATTATGGCATATTTTTATATAGATGAGGTTTAAATGAAATTTTCTAGGAAACAAATTAAATTATTTATAAACTTATTAAAAGATCCGAAGAAATTTTTAATCGCACTTTTTTTAGTTGCTTTTGCTTATGTTTTAAACTATGATAGTGGTTCATATATCAATGCTAAAGTAAGTCGTGTAGTAGATGGAGATACTATTGAGGCTAAATTCGAAAATGAAAAGCTTAAAATCAGACTTTTTGGTATAGATGCGCCTGAGAGTGATCAAGCTTATGGAAAGATGGCTACGCAATTTCTAAAAGCTATTGTATTAAATAAAGAAGTAGTTTTAAATGTAAAAGATGAGGATAAATATGGTAGAATTTTAGCCATTGTGTATTTAAATGATAAAGATATTAATCAAGTTATGGTTAAAAATGGTTTTGCTTGGGCGTATGAGCATTATAGTGATTTGTATATAAATGAGCAAAATTATGCCAAGATAAATAAAAAAGGATTATGGGAAAGTGAAAATCCTATAGAGCCTTATAAATGGCGTAAACAAATAAGATTAAAATAGGATGAGAAATGTTTAAAAGTGTATTTTTTCTAGGGTTTTTAGCATTATTTTTTAGTGGTTGTTTTGTAAATGAAAGAGGGGTTTCAAATCGCTTTTACGATGATTGTAAAGAATATTATGATGCAAGTGGGACTTATCATAAGGAATGTCCAAAGAATTGGGTGGATTTACCTTTAACCCCCGATTCCTTTTAAGACTGCATTAAGTTCTTCTTGCATTGATTCTTGTTTAGTTGTTTCTTGCTGATTTTGATTATTATTTGTAGCGGCTTGATTTTGTTTAAGTTTAAATATATGATCATCTGTAGTAATAACTTGAAAAGATGCGTCAAAAATTTTAATCTCATTTACAAAACCAGCTACTTTAACCTCTCTTTTTCTTGAGTCATCGCTAAATAAAGCACTCGCTTCAAGATTTAAAATATCTCCCACTTTTAAAGGAGCATAAAAAAAGCTTCTTGAGCCTATTAAGACGCTAAATTCTTTATTAATTGCAGCTTGTGCTATGTAATTTGCTGCATTAAATACAAAGCCACTATGCACTAATCCTAGTTCATCTACTGCCATATCATGGGTTGTGATTAAAATACCTTTGGCGAAATTTTTTTCTATATGAGAAATACTTCCTGCTAAAGTATTGTTTATCCCTGGACAAGTGATAAGTTCTGATTTGATACGATTTAACTCTTCTGGATCTATTAATTCTTCTATAGTAACAGCACTTACTGTTCTTGCCATTTTTACACCTTTAATTTAACATAAACTCTTTTTGGTGCTTCGTAGCCTTCGCAAGTTAAATTTGAATCATTTTTATCTAAAAATTGATCTAAAGAATAAGAATCAATCCATTGTGTTTTTCTTTGTTCTAAAAGATCGGTTTGTTTAGTTGTTATAACTTCAAATTCACTAAATCCAGCTCTATAACACCAATTTCTTAAACCTAATATCGACGGAATGAAAAAAATATTTGGTATTTTTGAGTAAGTTTTTTGAGGAATAAGTGCTATTTCTCTTTCATCTTCTATATACATAGTGTCTAAAAAGACTATGCCATCTTTATTTAAAGATTGTTTGAGTTGTTTTAGCATGGCTATGGGATCACTACGATGATAAATCACTCCAAGACAAAAAATCACATCAAATTTTATGCCATAATTTGGTACATCAGCTACGCCTAAAAGCTCATATTGTATAGGAGTTTTTGCAATGGAGTTTAAAAGTAAAAATTGCAAATAATACTTAATAGAAGGATCAAAACCTATGAGCTTTGAAGGATTAAATTCAAGCATTTTAAACATATAATAACCATTGTTGCAGCCAATATCTGCTACTATTTTGCCTTTTATTTCTTGCATATAAGGCTTTAAAATATTAAATTTGATAAAACTTTGCCATTCTGTATCTATAAATAAATCATTAATTTTAAAAGGTCCTTTACGCCAAGGTTTTAATTCTAAAGTGATATTCTTAATCTCATCATCTAAACTTTTATCACAAAAAATATCAAAACTTTCATTTATAAGGTAATTTGAATTTTGAATTTTTTCACTAAGTTTTTGAATTTTTTCATATAAAGGATGTTTTAAAACTTGCTTAAATAAAGCATTATTTTGCATATTTTTCCTTGAAAAACTCCCTTATTTGGGAGTTTTTATTATTGAAGTAGGCTTGCCAGTTTAGTTTGTAACATTACATTTGAATGAGCATTTGCAAATAAAAATGCATTTTCTTTTAGGTAATTTGCATTAAAATCATTGATATTTTGAGCTAAGTCATTATTTTGTAATTTGCTTTCAGCTTCTTTAGTGTTAATACTAGTTTGCAAAGATGAGTTGATATTAGAATGGATAGCGTTAATTCCAGCACCAATATCTGCGCGTAAAGAACCTACTTGATCTTGAAAATCACGAATTCCGTCTTGATTTTCAAGGCTTAAATTTGCTGTGCTTGGTTGATTTAAATTAATACTTTCAACCCCAGTACCAACAACAAAATCCATACTCTGAAATACATTTTTTCCATTAAAAGTCGCATTAGAAAAAGCATCATTGATTGAAGTTACAAGTTTGCTTGCTTCAGAATTTAGCATACTTTTTTGTCTGTCATTTAAAGCAGCATTGTTTGAGCGCACTGAAAGTTCATTGAGTTTGTCTGCAGTAGCTGAAATGTTATTTAAAGTTGAATCAGCAATTTGTAAAACTCCTATGGAATCATAGGCATTTAAAATACCTTGATCTATAGTGCTATATTGACTTCTTAAAGAATCAGCTATGGCTAAATTTGCTCCATCGCTCCCATCTATAGCACGGATTGCAGCTATGTTTTCTAAAGCTTTTTCTTGGCTTTTTTGAGCTTGATTTAAGTAGTGATTTTGTTGAGTTGTTCCTATATCGCCTATTTTCATCTTTGACTCCTTTTAAAGACTTATTTTATTATATCATTTTTTTGTTTTAAAATTTAAGAAAAACAAAATTACTTGTGATAACATGATAATTTTCATCACAACTTCACTTGCACCATGAATTTTTATAAATTCTTGAGTTTTAGTTGCTTCTTCTCCTAAACTTTGTGCTTCTAAAACATAAGCAGTGAAGTAAAATATAAAAAGCAAACTTAGTGCCAAAATGATCAAAGAAAGCATAAATTTTGAAAAATTTATTTTAAAAGTTAAATTTTTGTCTTTAAATGAAAAAATTTCTATTAAAATAGACAAAACACTCACACTTAACAAAACATAGCCAAATTGTACAAAAATGTGTGTCATTAAAAGCCCACTTTGAAAATGAGTTAAAACCCCTTCACCTATGAATTTAGCAGGATAAAATATAGTCGGAGCTAAAAATACACCTATGCTAATTTCAATCCCAATTAAGCTTGCTAGTAAAAATAAATATATTGATTTCATATTTTCTCCTATAATAAAGATAATTATAGTCTAATTTTTTAAATTCCATGCAACAAAGGCTCTATCAAATCCATTATAATCTTGATAAAAAGTAGCTTTAAAATCATTTTCTTTTAAAATTTTATTTAAAATTGTTTTTTGATCATAGCCAAACTCACATGCTAAGACTTTTGTGTTGTGATTTTTGGCAAAAAGAATAATTTCATGTAAAATTTCCCAACCTTTATCTCCACCAAACAAAGCATTGTGTGGTTCGTTTTGAACCCATTTATCTAAAGGATAGTCATTTTTTATGTAAGGAGGATTAGAAAAAATAAAGTCAAAATTTCCTTGTATATTTTTAAAATCACAAAGTTGAAAATTGATTAAATTTGAAACATTATGAAAATCTGCATTTTTTTTAGCAAGCTCTAATGCTTTTGGATTAATATCGCAAGCTTGTATAAAAATTTGTTTTAACTTTGCTAAGCAAATACTTAAAATTCCACTTCCAAAGCCAATTTCAAGTATATTTTTAAAAGAGTTATGATCTAAAATTTCTAAACATCTTTCAAGTAATATTTCACTATCAAAACGCGGTATCAAAACCCCTTTTTTAGTAAAAAAATCAAAACTATAAAATTGTGTTTTTTGAAATAAATACTCAAAAGGCTCACCATTTAAAAATCTATCTATATATTCTAAAAAAACTTTCTCATTGATTTGAAATTCAGGATTTAAAAAAATCCAAGCTTTATCTTTTTGCAAAAGCTCACAAAGAATAAAAAGTATATATTCTTTGTGAGTAGGATCTTTTGCGTAAGCTTGCTTTAAAGCTTGTTTGATTGAAATCATTGCAAAGCTTTGATTCTATCATAAATACAAGGATGACTTAGATGAAAGAAAGTATAAATTTTACTTGTTTTAACAAAGGCTTTGTTTTCTTTTGCTAAAGCTATGAGAGCATTTTTCATATCTTCTTTAGAGCTTAGTTTTGCTCCGTGTAAGTCAGCATTAAATTCATTTTTTTGACTCATTTTATTAAGCAGTGGAGAAATAATAAAAGTAAAAATATTTCCAAAAATCAATAAAAGTACAAAAACTCCAGCATTCACTCCATTTAAATGACTTTCAATATAAAAAAAGCTTGGTAAATGTGCAAAGATGAAAAATAAAGCAAAAAGCATCAAAGCACTAGCAAATAACATTTTTAGCAAATCTTTATGCACAAAATGTCCTAGCTCATGACCCAAAACAGCAATGAGTTCTTTTTCTTTTAAAGCATTTAAAAGTGTATCAAAAAGTACTACTCTTTTGCTTTTAAATAAGCCACCAAAATAAGCATTTAATCTTTTATCTCTTTTGCTTGCATCAATAACATAAACACCATTTGCACTAAAGCCACATTTTTGCATTAAATTAGTGATTTTTTCTAATAAATTTTCATCTTCAAGTTTTTTCATTTTGTTAAACATAGGTGCAATAAGTGTAGGGTAGATGAGATTTATAATAAGTATAATTATAAAACTTAGAGCAAAAGCCACTACCCACCAGTATGTGTTAAAAAATTCAAAGCAAAATACTAAGGCATAGATGATTAAAAAGCCAAAAACAAGCATTAGAGCTAAAGATTTAATGCTGTCTTTAACAAAAAGTGCTAAAGTCATATTTGAAAAGCCGTGTTTTTTATCTTTTATAAAGCTTTCATAATAGCTAAGTGGTAAATTTAAAATACTAATAATAAATAAAAATGCAAGCAAAAATAAAGTATTTTCTAAGGTAGAATTTTCTTTTATAAAAATTTCTTTTAAATACAAAAAGCCAAAGCTAATCCAAGAAATGTTAACCATCAGATTATAAAGATTAGAAAAGATTTTGTATTTTTCATTTTCTATGGCGATATTTGCAGCATTTTTATAATCGTACTCACTTAAAATAATTGCTTGTTTTTCTCTTTCTTTTTTTAAAAAAGAAATTTGCACATAAGATATAAAAACCAAAAAAGCTGTATAAATACATAAAATAGTTATCAAAGTCATAGTTTTTCCTTAAATAAATTTGAGTAATTTTATCTTATTTAAAATATATAAAGTTAATCAATATTTTCACTTTTTTCCAAAACCTCAAAATAAGCTTCTTCTAAAATACTAAGTTCATTTTCTAAAGAGTTTAGCTTTTCATAAAGGGTATTTATACCTAGTTCTTGATAGATTGCAGGATTGCTTAGAGCATTTTTGATTTCTTTGATTTCTTCTTCTAATTTATGAATTTTATCAGGATATGAGTTTAAAATTTCATTTTCTTTATAGCTTAGTTTTTTACTTGATTTTTCTTTTGTTTTTACACTTGTTGTAGTGTTTGTTTCTAAACTTTTAGAAAATTCTTCAAAGTCCTTGTATTCTTTTTCATTTTCTAAATATTCACTATAAGAAAGAACTTCTATGTTAATATTTGCATTATCTTCAAAAGCATAAAGTTTAGTTGCTATTTTATCAACAAAATATCTATCATGTGATACAAGCAAAATCGCACCTTCAAAAGAAAGTAAATATTCTTCTAAGATATTTATTGTAGCTATATCTAAATCATTTGTTGGTTCATCTAAGATTAATACATCATATTCTTTAGTAAAAAGCAAGGCAAGAGCAACTCTGTTTTTCTCGCCCCCACTTAGTACACTCACACTTTGCTCTAAAAATTCTTTTGGAAATAAAAATTGTTTTAAATACCCATAAACATGCATATTTTTACCACGCACTTGAATGTGATCGCCACCATTTGGGCAAAAAATTTCTAAAAGTTTTTTATCAGTGTTTAATAAACTTCTGCTTTGATCAAAATAGCCTATTTTAACTTCACCTCTTTTAATCTCTCCGCTATCAAGCGGAATTTGATCAAGTAAAATCTTTAAGAAAGTAGATTTCCCACAGCCATTTTTACCTACTATGGCTATGCGTTCACCTTGTAAAATTCGTGCATTAAAGTCTTTAAAAAGTGTCTTGTTGGTAATAGACTTTGAGATATTTTTAAGTTCAAAAAGCATTTTTTTGCGGTTTTGGCTTTGAGTTTGGTTAAAATTTTTACTTGCTCTTTTGATTTCAAGTTGTAAGCGTTTGATAGCTCCTGGGTTTTTCTTAGCTTCTTCACGCATTTTAAAAATGCGTTCTTTGCGTCCTTCGTTGCGTTTAAGCCTAGCTTTGACTCCTCTTCTTAGCCATTCTTCCTCACTTTTTAGTTGCTTAAGCAAGGTTTCATGGTTTTTAGCTAAGGAAGCTAAAATAGCTGCTTTTTTTTCTAGATATTGCGTATATCCACCCTCAAAAATGCTTAATTTTCCCGCTTCTATTTCTACGCATTTTTGCGCTATAGCATCGATAAAATACCTATCATGAGAGATGAAAATAACGCACATTTTAGAAGCTTTCAGTCTTTCTTCTAAAAAGTTACTCATATATACATCTAGATGATTAGTTGGTTCATCAAGCAATAATATATCAGGATTTTTTAGCAAAAGTGTGCAAAGCCCTACGCGTCTTATTTCGCCCCCGCTTAAAGAGCAAAGCGTTCTGTCTTTGTATTCTAATAGTTTAAATTCTTCTAATATTCTTTGTATTTTTTGGTCTAAATTCCATGCGTCTTTTGAATCTATAAATAAACTTAATTCATCTACTTTTTTTAAATATTCTTTATTTTCAGGATCAAAAGCTAGTTTTTCATTATAGCTTTCAAATTCTTTCAAGGCTTGGTATATTTCTTCAAGTTCTTTTTTGATGGCTTCGCTCACACTTAAGGTGCTTTCAAAGCTTACTTGTTGGCTTAGCATACCTATACTAGTGTTATTTTGTTTAATTACTCTACCGCTATCTAGTTTTAAAGTTCCCATAAGGGCTTTTAAAAAGCTTGATTTTCCTTCGCCATTTTTGCCTATAATGGCGATTTTTTCTCCTAAATTTGCGCTAAAATTTGCGTTTTCTAAAACTATTTTTGTATTAAATTTCTTATTTGCGTCGATTAAATCTATTAAAGCCAAATTTCTTTCCCAAATGTTTTTTACGATTTTACTTTAAAAAGTATTAATTTTGCTTAAATAAAATTACGCCATGAGAGCATTTGTTTTTTTTACTTTATTAGTTTTATTTTTTGCTTTGGCAAATTGGTATATTTATAAAAGATTTTTAAGTAGGGTTGATTTTTTAAAGCCTTATAAAAAGTTTGTATTAGCTTTTGTTTTAATAGTTTTTGCATGTGAATTAATCTTTTTTATAAATATGCGCGGGGACTTTTTACATGAAAAGCTTTATTATATTTTAGCTATTTTTCCTACTGTTACTTGCTTTTTCTTGTTTTTTGGAGTGATTTTTGAAATTGGCTCTTGGATTTTTTTTAATGAAAATAAAAAAGAGCAAATTTTTAGTGTCCAAAGAAGAAAGTTTTTAAAATTAATTTTTGATTCTTGGCTTATTATACTTAGCGTTAGTATGGTATTTAAAGGTTTTGTAAATGCTATTAGCACACCTAAGGTTAATGAGGTAGATATTAAAGTTAAAAATTTAAAAGAAGATTTAAATATAGTTTTACTTTCTGATGTGCATTTGGGAAAAAATTTAGGAGAAGATTTTTTAAAAACCTTAATCGGTGAAGTTAATGCTTTAAATGCTGATATGGTTATTATAGCTGGGGATTTAATCGATGCAGATATTGCTAGTATGCCTTATATTAATTTATTAGAAAATTTTAAATCAAAATATGGTACTTATTTTGTTTATGGAAATCATGAGTATTATAATGATATAAATGCAATAAGCAAAAAGCTTAAAACTCTTAAAAATTTCAAAGTTTTGGAAGATGAAAGTATTGATTTTGGGGATTTTACTTTAAGTGGGACTTTGGATTTGGCTGCCAAGCGTTTGGGTTTTAAAGAAAGCAATATAGAAAAAATCAAAACTCAAATCAATCAAGAAAAGGTTAATATTTTAATCACTCATCAACCAAAGTATGTAAAAACTTATGATGTAAGTGGGTTTGATTTGATTTTATCAGGACATACACATGCAGGACAAATTTTCCCTTTTTCTTTGCTAGTATATTTAGAACAAGGTTTTGTGTATGGGCTTTATAAATTAAGCAAAGATAGCTTGCTTTATGTAAGTAGTGGAGCTGGATTTTGGGGGCCTGCTGTGAGATTTTTAGCCCCTAGTGAGATAGCTTTGATTAGATTAAAAGGAGAATGAGTGGGATTTAGCAATAGTGCTTCAAAAATGTTTGGAATCATAGCAAAATATAAATTTCCAAAAATTATACAAAAAAATATTAATAAAGCTTATGTAAATGCTTTTAATATCAATATGAGTGAATTTAAACCTTTAGAAGAATATGAGAGTTTAAATGCTTTATTTACAAGAACTTTATTAAATGAGCGAGAATTAGAAGATGGCTTTATAAGTCCAAGTGATGGTAAAATTTTAGAACTTGGAAGTAGCTTTCAAAATGATTTAAAAGAAAATTTAGCCTTTAGCATTAAAGGTTCAAGTTATAGTATAGAAGAGCTTTTAAAAAACTCAGCTAGTAAAGAAGAATTGGAAAATGGCATAGATTATGCAAATATTTATTTATCTCCAAAAGATTATCATCATTATCATGCACCTTGTAATATGCAAATTTTAAGTGCTACTTATATGAGCGGGGCCTTATTTAGTGTGAGTGAGGCAAAGTTAGCTAAAATTATAAACCTTTATACTAAAAATGAAAGAGTAGTTTTAAAGTGCTTAGTGGAAGGAAAATTTATACTTTGGATGGTATTTGTGGGTGCGCTAAATGTCGGTAAAATGCACTTTAGCTTTGATACTAGCATACAAACTAATGCAGCAAATTTTGATTTTACTCATACCTATGAAGATCTTTTTGTAAAAAAAGGCCAAAGACTTGGAAATTTTGAGCTAGGTTCAACTATAGTTTTAATCGCTCAAAAAGGGTTTTTAAAATTTAGTAAAAATGCTTATGAGCAAGTTGAATTTTCTAAGAAGATTGCGGACTTTGCTTAGTCTCATCTTCATTAGCAACTTTATATAAAAAGGCAAAAATTTCAGCCACTGCTTTATACATATTAGGTGGGATTTCATCGCCTAGATCAAGTTTGCTAAGCACTTCTACTAAGTCTTTGTCTTCTTTTATGGGTATGCCATTTTCTTTGGCTAAAGAGATGATTTTAGCAGCGTTTTCACCTTTGGCATTAGCTAGGATTTTTGGTGCATTTTGTTCTTCTTTGTTATAGCCTAGTGCAACGGCTTTTTTTGTTTTTTTAGCCATTTTTAAGCCCTTGTGTCAAAACCCATATTAAAGTCATTATATTCTTCTTGATTGTGAAATTTACTTTTAATTATATCGCTGATGAAAAAATTAGAGCTTAGAAGTCCTACTTTAACTAAGGCTTTTTTTAGTTCATGTGCTCTTTCATAAAGTTTTTTTCTAAAATTAGCATTTTCTATCATCATATTTATATCGATGTATTTATCATTACTTAGAGATAAAAATACATTGATTTTTCCTAATTTTTCAAATTCAAGATTAATTTGTGCATAAAATTTATCTTTTTTACCGCGTTTAAAAACTACATTAGATTTTTCTAAATCATCCCAAAAGAAAGGTAAAAAAGTATGAATGCTATTATTGGCTAAAGATAAAAGTTGGTTAAATTCAAGCTGAGCTATAAGACGATTCGCTTGATTTAGTATGCTTTCATTGTCTAAATTTTTGGCTAGATTAGAAACTTGCAAAAGAGTGGATTTAATATCTTTTTGTAATTCTGAAGAAATTTCTGTGCTATCTTTTTGGGTAATTTTTCCAAGATCTTTTATAGAAAGTTCTAATTTTTTTTCTATATTTTTTATATCATCTAAAGAATTTTTTGCCTCATAATTTTTAGGATCTAAAGCTTTTAAAACTTCATTGAGTTTTCTTCCTATTAAGCCTAGTTCTTTGTTTAGATTGTTTAAAAGCTCTTCTTGTAAATTTTGGCTAAAATTAAGATTTTTACTTACATTTTGTTTGAAAATATCTTCTAGTAAAATTTTACCTGAAGTGCTTTTAAATATATCCTCTAGCTTAGTATTATTTGTTTGTAAATTTTGACTTTTACTATCATTTTTACTTAAATCTTCAGTATTTTTTTGTGGTGTTTTTGGCTCTTCTTTGGGATTTTCTTTGATATCTTTACTTTGTGGTATTTTTTCTTCTTTTGTGTTTTGAATTTCTTTATCTTTTGCTATGCTTTCTTGTTTTTGTTGAGTTTCTTTTTTATCCTCTGTGCTTTTTTGTGGAGTTTTTATTTCTTCTTTTAACTCTTCTTTGATGTCTTTAGTGTGTGGAGTTTTGTTTAAATTTTCTTGTGTTGTTTCGGTTTTGTTTTTGTGATTTTTTATATCTTTTAAAAGTATTATAAAATCTTTTATATTTTGGCTAAGCTCTTTTAGTATATGAGTGTTTTGAATTTTTATGTTTTCGGGTTTAGCTAGTTCTTTGTTGATAAGTGTTAAATTTTTATTAAGATTTTTGATAAAATTATCCGCAATATTTTGGAGTTTTTCTTGACTAATAGAACTTGGGTTTTTATTGATATAATTTTTAAAATTTTCTATTTTATCAAATAGCTTAAAAAGTGTTTTGTAGTTTGTATTTTCCAAAGAAATTTTATTATCTTTTTTGTGATTTTGTAAGATGTGAATAAGCTCTTTTAAGGTGCTTGTAGTATCAAGATTTTTAAGATCTAAATTACTTATATCGTGTTTTAAATTTTCACTTGTAGCGCCTTTTATAGTACTTAAAAGATTAAAAAAACTCTGTGGTAAATTTTGTTCTTTTAAAGAATGATTGAGCTTTGCTTCTAAAAATATGCCTGAATTTTTCACTAAAGATGAAAGATTTTTATTATTAATATCTTTAGCAGGCTTGACTAAATCTTCTAAAATTTTAAGCAGTTTTTCAAATTCAGGATTTTTTGAAAGCTCTGCTTGGAGTTTTTTTACTTCATTGGCAAAATTAGGTGCAAAATTTAAAACTTTATGATTTTTTAATACTGCCAAATCAGGATCTTTATTGGTTTTGATTTGATCTAAAAGTTTATTAAGTAATTCTTGTAGTTTTTGATCAATTTTGCTAACATAATCTTTGGGTAATTTAACTTCAGAATCGCTTTTGGAAAATAAAGGATTTTTTAACGCATCATTGAGTGAGGTTTTTTTGTCTGATTTTTCACTTTTATTTTCTTTATTTGTTTCATTTTTTGCAAACTGATTTTGATTATTAGAGATATTAGTTATCATCTAGCATTACCATATTACCAGGTTTTCTTTTAAATTTGGTAAGTTTTTTAAATTTTGGTTTATCGATGGCAAATAGTATCAAAATACTTAATAAAACTATATAAAAATACATAAAGCCATAAGCTTGAAAATAATACATCAAAGTTCCCAAAACTGCAGGCGCGAATAAAGCACCAAAAGAATAGGTAAAAAGAACTGCTCTGCCAAGTTCAACTCTTTTGCTAGGATTATCAAGCATATCATTTGCTCTTGCTAAAGAAAGAGCGTATAAACAACACATACCCATGCCTAGCAAAAATCCAAAAAAGTATTTTAGATAAATATTATATTCTAAAAGTAGTATGCAAAGCATAGCGCTTAAAGCAATAAAAGCACACAATATAATGGCAAATTTTCTGCTAATTTTATCAGAAAGAGTTCCGATATAAAGTTGCGAAATAAAGCCACCTACCATAGTAGAGAAAATAAAAATAGAAGCTTCTTTTGCGCCAAATCCTTGTATAAGTACAAATAAAGAAGCCATGGAAAAAAAGCCATTTAAAAGCATGCCCGCTATAAAACTTGTTACTAAGGCTAAAGGCACTATATCAAAAACCTTAGGAATGGAAATTTTTGTTTTTTGTGGCAAAATAGGCTCTTTAATGCGGATTAAAAATAAAGGAATGGAAGCAAACATAATAAAACTAGCGCTTAAAATAAATACTGTATTACTTGGAAAGTCAAAAGACATAAGTAAAATTCCAAAACCTGATGATGAGTAAAATACAACCTCATAAAAGGCTATCACTCTTGAGCGAATAGTGTTTTTTGCTTTTTCATTAAGCCATGATTCTATTACCATTAAAAGTGCATAATAGCAAAAACCTAGCAAAAATCTTAAAAACATCCAAAAATAAAGATTAGAATTTAAACTATGAAGCATGGTGGCTATACCAAAAATAATAGCAAAAATTCCAAATGATCTTATATGTCCTACTTTAGAAACTATTCTATGGGCACTAATTGTACTTACCATAGCACCAAGAAAATAACAACTTCCTATTACACCTATATAAAAATTACTAATATTATTATGCTTTAAAATAATAGCTATGGAATTTACTGTTAAAGCACTTCCTATGAAAACAAAAATCATACCAAGAAATAATGCTGTTAGTGATCTAATCGTTCTTTTTGAGCTTAACATTTTCTTATTAAAAAATTATATATTAATACCGCTATGGGTGTGACAAACATTGCACAAAACAAGGCAAAAATACTCATTAAACCTTGAAACTCTAAAAATAAAAATCCTGCTATTAAAAACACATAAGCAAAAATTTTAAATAAAGAAAAAAAAGCTAATGCGTTTTTAAAAATACTTTTAAATTTTGGTTTTAAATCGTCATCTATATGGATAAATTTTATAATTTTTGGCAAAGAATATTGTTTTTTAGCAAAAATTTGTAAAGGTCTTTGCGTAAAATCATAATTTTTAGCTGCTTTAAAAATAAAATTTTTATAATTTAAAAAAGATATTAGAATGATTAAATTTTGAGCTAAAAAGCCAAATTCAAAGCTTATAAAGGTTTTAAAGCTTAATTCTTTGTAAAAAAAAACTCCTGCTAAGAAAAGTAAATTTAATCCTAGCAAGAGTTTTAATAAAATTTTAGGCTTTAGGATCATTTTTTAAATCTTTATAGCGATTTTCTTCTTTAAATTCTTCGTAACTTTTTACTTGTGCTTTATAGGCTTTGTAAACATTTAAAATCGCCGCAGCTACTCCTATAAACACTCCTACCCAAAAAAGCCAAACAATACCGGTTAAGTTTTTTAAAAAATAGCCTATACCAACTCCGATTAAAACAGCCACAACCATGGATATACCAAGGCTTAATCCATCTGCAGCTTCTATACCTTTGCGAATGATTTTTTGTCTTTTATTCATAATGCTTTAAAACTTTCTTGTGCTGCTTGTATAGTTTTATCAATGATTTTTTTATCCATACATTCACATATAAAACCTGTTTCAAATTGAGATGGTGCTAAATATACACCTTTGCTTAGCATCTGCGCATGAAATTTGGCAAATAATTTAGTATCTGATTTTAAAGCGTCTTGATAATTATTAACAGGGTTTTCACAAAAGAAAAATCCAAACATAGAACCAACGCAATTAACTTGCAAAGGAATTTTGCAATCATTTGCAGCTTCTTTAAAGCCTTGAGTAAGTCTTTTGCCTAGTTTTTCTAATTTTTCATATAAGCCTTCATAATTTCTTGCTTTTTTTAAGCTCGCATAACCTGCAGCCATAGCAAGAGGATTGCCACTTAGTGTTCCTGCTTGATATACCCCGCCCAAAGGACTTAATAAATCCATGATTTCAGCTCTTGCAGCAAAAGCAGCTGCAGGAATACCTCCGCCTATAACCTTACCAAAAGTTACTATGTCAGCTTTTATATTATTAACCCCAAAAGAGCCAAGATATGAAGCTCTAAAACCACTCATAACTTCATCAAAAATTAAAAGAATTTGATGCTCATCACATAGTTTTCTTAACTCTTGTAAAAATTCTATTTTAGCAGGTACTAAACCCATATTTCCTGCAATTGGCTCTATGATGATACAAGCTATATTATCATCATTATTGATTAAGTTTTTAACACTATCAATATCATTATAAACGGCTACTAGAGTATTTTTAGCTACATCGGTTAAAACTCCTAGTGAGCTTGGGGTGTTAAAAGTAGCTGCACCGCTTCCAGCGCTTACCAATAAAGAATCAGAATGCCCATGATAACATCCTTCAAATTTGATGATTTTATCTTTTTTACTAAATCCTCTTGCAAGACGAATAGCACTCATAGTAGCTTCAGTGCCACTACTTACAAAACGGATTTTATCCAAATGTGGCCAATCTTTTAAGATAAATTTAGCCAATTTAGTTTCAGCTAAAGTTGGCGCACCAAAGCTCGAGCCATGCTCTAATGCTTTTTTACAAGCTTTTTCAATATCCTCATCACAATGTCCAAAAAGTAAAGGTCCCCAACTTTGCACATAATCTATATAAGTATTTTCTTCTATATCGCTAATATAAGCACCTTTGCCTTGTTTGATAAATAAAGGATTGCTACCTACACTTGCGAAAGCACGCACTGGGGAATCTACCCCACCTGCTATATACTCACAAGCTTCCTCAAAGGCTTTTTTATTGTTTTTCATTTTTACTCCTTTTATTGCTAGTAATATAATCATAAAGTGATTTTATTTCATCTTCTGTTAGCGAGTAAGTTGGCATAATGCTTTTTGCCTCTTGAGGTTGATTTAGAATTTTTCTAAAACGCGTATAAGGAGTGTTTTTAATACTTGGCACAATAAAAGGAATTTTTTCTCCATTTTTAGTGTAATAACCTAGTATTTGTTGACCTCCATCGCCATGACATTTAGCACAACTTATGCCTCTTGGATTTTTGTAAAGGGACTCTTGGTATTCTTTAGGAGAGATAAAATCTTCAGCCCAAGCACCATAAATTATAAAAAATAAAAATAATACAATTTTCATTCATTGCCTTTAACAAAAAAAGAAGTTTTGTTATGATACAATTTTTTAAGTTAAAGAAAGCTATAAAATTTAAGGAAAGAAATGACACTTTTAGATGGTAAAAAGCTAAGTGATAAGTTAAAAGAAAATTTAAAACAAGAAGTATTAGAACTTAAAGCTCAAAGTATAGAGCCTTGTTTGGCTGTAATTTTAGTAGGCGAGGATCCTGCTAGTGCTACTTATGTGGGTTCTAAAGCAAAAGCTTGCGAGCAATGTGAAATTAAGTCTTTAGTTTATAAACTTGATGTAAATACAACCCAAAATGAGCTTTTGGCTTTGATTAATACTTTAAATCATGATGATAGTATAGATGGAATTTTAGTTCAACTTCCATTGCCATCGCATATTAATAAAGATATAATCTTAGAAAGTATTAACTTTAATAAAGATGTAGACGGCTTTCACCCCTTTAATGTCGGAAATTTAAATCTTAATTTAAAAGGTGGTTTTTTACCATGTACACCTTTAGGCGTTATGAAAATTTTAGAACATTATGATATAAAATTACAAGGAGCTAGTGTAGTTGTAATAGGAGCTTCAAATATAGTAGGCCGTCCTATGGCTACTCTTTTGTTAAATGCTAATGCTAGTGTGAGTATTTGTCATATTTATACAAAAGATTTAAAAGCTTATACAAAAAATGCTGATATTGTTATCGTAGCAGCAGGTTGTCCAAATCTTTTAAAAGAAGATATGGTTAAAGAAGGTGTGGTGGTAATTGATGTTGGGATTAATAGAGTTGATGGAAAAATAGTAGGCGATGTCGATTTTGAAAATGTTAGTAAAAAAGCTAGTTATATCACTCCTGTACCAGGTGGAGTAGGGCCTATGACTATTGCTATGCTTTTAGAAAATACTATAAAATCAGCTAAAAATAGGATAAAAAAATGAAATTTTTGAAGAAAATTTATAAATTTACACAATCTTGGACGGGAACTTTAGTAGTTGTTTTATTGATTATATTTTTCTTTATACAAGCTTTTACTATACCAAGCGGTTCTATGAAAAATACTTTATTAGTAGGGGATTTTTTATTTGTAAAAAAATTTTCTTATGGTATTCCAACCCCGCATATTCCTTGGGTGGAAATTCCTGTTTTACCTGATTTTAATAAAAATGGACATTTAGTAAGTGGTGAAGGTCCTAAAAGAGGGGATATTGTGGTATTTAGATATCCGCATGAGCCAAAAATCCACTATGTAAAAAGATGTGTGGCCAAAGGCGGAGATGAAGTAGTTTTTGCAAATAAAACCTTATATGTGCGTATGGTTGAGGGTGATGAATATATGAAAGATTATTATCCTAATAAAACAAAAATTATAGGCGGAAGACTTTTTGTAAAAGAGCCTTTTGTGGAAAAAGGAATACATTATGATTCTAGAGTGGATATAGACAGTGTATTTTTTCGCTATTTAAATTTGGGGCAATTTGCTATGAAGCCTGCTTCTTTTGATGAATTAGGTGCTAATAATATTTATGGTTTTAATGCTTATTATTATAAAGTACCTGAAAATGAATATTTTATGATGGGCGATAACCGTGATCATTCTAGCGATAGTCGATTTTGGGGAAGTGTAGATTATAAATATATAGTTGGGCAACCTTGGTTTATTTATTTTTCATGGGATGAAAATAAAAAAGTTAGATGGGAAAGAGTAGGGCGTTTAGTTGAAACTATAGAAAAAGATGAACGCTTTATTCATCATAATGAAAGCGACATAGAAGCTTTAGAATAATTACCCAAAGAAACAAATAAAAATAGTTTGTGTAGAAAATGTATAGTTTCTACACAAAATTTTTGAAAAATATACAATCTTGATTTTACTCGTAGAATTTTTTAAGCTCCAAGTTGTAACAATTACAAAAATTAAAATTAGTATAAGATAAAAGGATAGAAAATGCTAAGCCAAAGATCTCAAAATTTAGGAGAATCCTTAACTTTAGTAATGACTGATATAGCCAAAACTTTAAAAGCAAATGGTGAGAAAGTTATTAGTTTTTCGGCAGGTGAGCCTGATTTTGATACTCCAGAAATCATTAAAAAAGCAGCAATTGAAGCTATTGAAAAAGGTTGTGGAGCTTATACGCCAGTTGTGGGTATAAAAGAAGTTATAGAGGCTATACAATATAAATTTAAAAATGATAATAGTTTAAATTATAAAACAAGTGAAATCATTACCAATGTTGGTGCTAAACATTCTTTGTTTATGGCGATTGAGTGTTTAGTTGAAGAAGGTGATGAGGTTGTCATTCCAAGTCCTTATTGGGTGAGTTATCCTGAAATGGTAAAATTTGCAGGCGCAACTCCTGTGTTTATAGAAGGTGAAGCAAAAAATGGATTTAAAATCACCCCAGAACAATTAAAACAAGCTATTACTTCAAAAACTAAGGTTTTGATGTTTAATTCTCCATCAAATCCTACAGGAGCTATATATTCTAAAGAAGAAATAAGTGCTTTAGCTAAGGTTTTAGAAGGAACTAAAATAGTAGTTTTAAGTGATGAAATTTACGAAAAATTAGTTTATGATGGAGAATTTTGTGCTTTTGCACAAGTTAGTGAGGATGCTTTAAATAGAACTGTAAGTATTAATGGTCTTAGCAAATGTGGTGCTATGCCAGGGTGGCGTTTTGGATACATGGCAAGTAAAATGAGCGAGTTTAATAATGCTGTTAAAAAACTACAAGGGCAAAGTACATCAAATATTTGTTCAATCATCCAACACGCAGCTTTACCAGCCTTGCTTGGAAAAGCAGATAATGATATTGAAATGATGAGACAAGCCTTTTTAAAGCGTAGAGAATTAGCTTGTGAAATTTTAGCCAAAAGCGATAAGTTAAAATTAGAACAAATTCCACAAGGAGCTTTTTATTTATTTATATCTTGTAAAGAAGTTGATAATGATTCTATGAGATTTTGTAAAAGACTACTAGAAGAGCAAAAAGTAGCTTTGGTGCCAGGTATTGGTTTTGGCATGGAAGGGTATTTTAGGCTCTCTTACGCAACTAATGAAAAAGATATTATTGAAGGTTGTGAAAAAATCGTTGAATTTGTAAAAAACTACTAATTTCTTAAGCCTGTTAAAAACAGGCTTTCTTTCAAAAAAACTTATAAGCAAGTCTTTGGTATGATTATGCAAAAAATACAGGAAAAATAATGGAATTTGAAGTTCAATATAAAAGTGCAAATGCTAGAGCTTGTCGTATAAAAACTACACATAGTGAAATTTTAACTCCTATTTTTATGCCCGTTGGAACTTTGGCTGCGATTAAAAGTTTAGATGCTGTTGATATGAGTGAGATTTTAAATGCAAAAATTATTTTAGCAAATACTTATCATTTGTATTTAAGGCCTGGTTCTAAAGTGATTAAGCAAATGGGTGGCCTGCACGGTTTTAGTAAATTTGAAGGCTCTTTTTTAACAGATAGTGGAGGTTTTCAAGCTTTTTCTTTAAGTAAAAATTCAAAACCTGATGAAAAAGGTATTCAATTTAAAAGTCATATCGATGGAAGTTTGCACTATTTTACCCCGCAAAGTGTTTTAGATGCACAATATGATTTTAATTCAGATATTATGATGATTTTAGATGATTTAGTGGCCTTACCTGCAAGTAAAGAAAGGATAGAACTTTCTCTAAAACGCACTATAAAATGGGCAAAAGAAGCTATTGATTATCATAAGTTAAAACAAAGTCAAGGTGTGGGAATAGGGCAAAATATCTTTGGTATTATCCAAGGTGGGACTGATTTTGAAGCTAGAAAAATTTGCTCTCAAGCACTTTGTGAGATGGATTTTGATGGGCTTGCTATAGGTGGATTAAGCGTGGGAGAAGAAAATGAGGCTATGTATGATACGGTTGAAGCTATGATGCCTTATGTGGATAACAATCGCCCTAGATATTTAATGGGAGTTGGTACGCCTGAAGATTTAGTAGAAAATGTAGCAAGAGGTGTGGATATGTTTGATTGTGTGATGCCAACAAGAAATGCAAGAAATGGTACTTTATTTACTAGCTTTGGAAAATTTAATATCAAAAAAGCAGAATTTATCACTGATCATGCCCCTATAGACAGCAAATGTTCTTGCTATACATGTAAGAATTTTTCAAGGGCCTATTTAAATCATTTATTTAAAGCCAAAGAATTAACCTTTTTTAGACTTGCAAGTATTCATAATTTACACTATTATTTAAATTTGGTCAAGCAAATGCGTGAAGCTATTGTTAAAGATGAATTTGAAAATTTTAGAAAAGAATTTTATAGGCAAAGAATGTGTTAAATGATGTTTTAAAACAAATTATTAGCAATATTAATATATCAAATGCTTATTATGAATTTGATGATTTTGATATTTTCACTCTAGATATAACTAAAAATTCTAAAAGTGTATTTGTTTTTAAAGAAAATCAAATTTTTGAGTATAAAGATGAAAATTTGATTTTATTTTCTAATACGGAATTTATAGCTATATTAAAAGAAATTTTGCAAAATGAAAAAGAAAAAAATAATACCATTAACCTTTCTATAGAAAAAAGAGAGGAGTTGATTTTAGAAAATAAAAAAGTAAAGAATTTCTTGACAAAATATTTTATATTAAAAGTCAAGCTTAGTAAAAGTTATAACATGGTTTCTTCTGTTTTAGAGGCTTGTAAAATTTGTCATAGTAAGCATCATTTTATAAAGAAAAGTTTAAAAACAATTATTTTAAATTTAGCTGTTTTGGAAAAAAATATTAAAGAAAATATATCAAGATTAGAAGGGATTTACACTTATATTAATACCGCAAGAAATGAAAAAATAAATAAAAATATTTACTTTTTAAGTATTATGTCTGCAATTTTTTTACCTTTAAATTTAATCGTTGGATTTTTTGGTATGAATACCAAAAATTTATTTTTATCTGAAAATGAATATGGAACTTACTATGTTTTGGCTGTGATTTTAACGATATTTTTTATTTTATTTTTATGGTATCAATTTAAAGATAAAAAAGAATTAGATTTGGATGAATTTTCTGTAAAAAAGAAGTAAGTGGTACGCCCAAGAGGATTCGAACCTCTGACCTTTTGAACCGCAATCAAATGCTCTATCCAGCTGAGCTATGGGCGCAAAAATAAAGAGTAATTCTATCAAAAAATTCTTAAAATTAGCAAAAATAAATATTTTTATAGAATTTTTATATTTTTATGCTAATCTTCTTTTTAATATTTTAGCTTAAGGCAAAGTCATGATACATAAGATTTTAATAGCCAATAGAGGTGAGATTGCAGTAAGGGTGATCCGTGCTTGTAGAGATTTGCATATACAAAGTGTTGCTGTTTATACTGAACCTGATTATGAGTGTTTGCATGTAAAAGTTGCTGATGAAGCATATAGAATAGGAACTGATGCCATAAGAGGGTATTTAGATGGTAAAAGAATAGTTGAGATTGCTAAAGCTTGTGGAGCTGATGCTATACATCCTGGATATGGTTTTTTAAGTGAAAATTATGAATTTGCAAAAGAATGCGAAGAAGCAGGGATTATCTTTATAGGTCCAAAATCAGATGTTATCCGCAAAATGGGTAATAAAAATATAGCAAGATATTTAATGAAAAAAAATGGAATCCCTGTAGTTCCAGGTACTGAAAAATTAAATCATTGCACATTAGAAGAAATCAAATTTCAAGCTTTAAAAATAGGCTATCCTGTAATTTTAAAAGCTAGTGGTGGTGGCGGCGGTAGAGGCATACGCGTAGTACATAAAGAAGAGGATTTGGAAAAATCTTTTGAAGCATGCAAAAGAGAAGCACTAAGTTTTTTTAAAAATGATGAAGTTTTTATGGAAAAATATGTTATTAATCCAAGGCATATTGAATTTCAAATTTTAGCAGATAATTATGGTAATATCATTCATCTTTGTGAAAGAGATTGCTCAATACAAAGAAGACATCAAAAAATCATTGAAATAGCACCTTGCCCAAGTATTTCAGAAAAACTAAGAAAAACCATAGGAGTTACTGCAGTAGCTGCTGCAAAAGCTGTAGGTTATACGAATGTTGGGACGGTTGAGTTTTTACTTGATGATTATAATAGATTTTATTTTATGGAAATGAATACAAGAATTCAAGTAGAACACCCAATTACTGAAGAAATTACGGGGATTGACCTTATCACAAGACAAATTCGTATAGCAAATGGGGAAATTTTAGATCTTGAGCAAAGCGATATAAAACCAAGAGGTTTCGCGATAGAAGCTAGGATTACAGCAGAAAATGTATGGAAAAATTTCATTCCAAGTCCAGGCAAAATTACAGAGTATTTTCCAGCTTTAGGGCCATCTGTGAGAGTGGATAGTCATTTATATAAAGACTATACTGTACCACCTTATTATGATTCTTTACTTGCAAAATTAATTGTTAAGGGTTCAAGTTATGATAGTGCAGTTAATAGACTTGAGAGAGCTTTGAAAGAATTTGTGATTGATGATATTAGAACAACTGTTCCATTTTTGATTGCAATTACCAAAATAAGAGAATTTAGAAGAGGGTATTTTGATACTTCTTTCATAGAAACACATATGGAAGAGCTTTTGGAAAAGACAGAAGATAGACACCAAGAAAATAAAGAAGAAGTAATTGCTGCTATAGCTGCAGCCTTACAAAAGATAAAAGAAAGTAGGCAATCATGAGTTTTTTAGATGAATTAAAAGATATAAAAAAAGCACTCCAAAAAGAACAAGGTCAAATAAAAAAAGAAAAGGTTAAAGCGAGTAAAAGCGGAGTTAGTATGAAAAATACTGACTTAGATGCTATACAAAAAGACTTAGCTAAGCAAAATGAAGATAAAAAGCAAGAACAAGAATTTGAAGATATGTTTTTAAAAGAAGAGCGCTTAGCTAATGAATTTATGGAATTTGTAAAAAATAGTGATATTAAAAAGATCTAATGAATAATATTATTGGTTTTTGTACTTTAGAAGAAGAATGTCCTTATCTTGAAAATAGATATTGTAGAAATGAGTATAATTATATATCTTTTATTAACAAAGCGCAAAATCAAGAATTAGTTTCAAGAGGTTGGCGTCGCTTTGGATCATATTTTTCAAGACCAATATGTAATGATTGTAATGAATGTCAAAATTTGCGTATTTTGGTAGAAAATTTCCATTTTAGTAAAAGCTATCGTAGGGTTTTAAAAAAAAATATAGCTACTAAAATAATCTTACAAAAACCTTCTTTAAGTGATGAGCATTTACTGCTTTATGAAAAATATCACCATTATCAAAAAGATAAAAGAAATTGGAAAATTTATGATTTAAATTTTAGAAAATATTACAATCTTTATGTAGATAATGCAGGTACTTTTGGATATGAACTTGATTTTTATATAGATAATAAGTTAGTGTGTGTTGATTTGATTGATATTTTAGAAGATGGAATTTCTAGTATATATTGTTTTTATGATCCTGATTTTTCACATCTAAGTCTTGGAAAATACTCGCTTTTAACAGAAATCAAGCTTGCACAATTAAAAAAATTAAAATATATTTATTTAGGATATTTTGTAAAAGGGTGTCAATCTTTATCGTATAAAGCCGATTATAGTCCAAATGAAATTTTAAAACACACTAGTGCTTTAGATGAACAGGCATTTTTGTGGAGTTAGGTTTATAGAGAGGATTTTATGCAAGTAGTGCAAACTTTAGAATCTGTTAGTGTTAATACTGATGATTTTTTAATGTTTAAATATTTTCAAGATCTTATCCGTAAAAATTTTTCTAAAGTTATAGGTAATAAAAATAAAACCCTATCTTTTTTTGTGGAAAATGAAATTCCTCAAAGAAGATATTTTTTAAAACTTGTTAATCACAAGTATAAAAAAAATACTGGAAACCAAATCGATAATCTTGCTTTTGCGCATTATAAGACCTTTAAATTAAATCTTGCTCAAGCAAATACTTTAAAGCCCGTAATCTTTGCTAAAATAGGTTTTGCACAAAAAAATATCTTAATAACTTTAAGTTCTAATGAAAAAATGTTTGCTGTATATTTAGAGCAATATTTTAAAGGTCATAAAAGTATGTATGATGAGAAAAATTGTATTTTTTCAGTAGAATACAAAGATGATAATACTTTAAATCTTTTAGAAATTTTAGCAAGCGTAAATGAGCATTTAAAATATTGTGTGGATTTTACAATCAATGAAACTCAACTTTTAGAATTTAGAAATAAAATGAAAAATAAAGCCAATACTAATTGGAAATTTAATGCTTTGGCTAAACTTTTTGAGAATTATTTCCAAACTTTAGGATGTAATTCTAGTGATGATTTTGCTACTATTAGACAAAATTATCTTAATTTAGTTAAAATTTATCATCCTGATCGCCATCAAGGTAAAAGCAAAATCGAACAAGCTTATTGCCGTGAGGAATTTGAAAAAATTCAGCTTGCTTATGAGAGTTTAAAATCTTTATATAAAAACAATACATAATCTCCAAATAACATCATTTTAAGTTGCAATTTATTAAAATTAATTTTTATAAAATTCTAGGAAGAAATTTTGGTTGCTGATAGAAAATTATTTTTTTTAAGTTGCATTCTAATAACTATAGGGATACTTTTTTCATATTCTTTAAGTGCTTTTACTGTGCTTTATTTAGAATATAATGAATTTCATTTTTTTATCAGACAGCTTTTTTTTGGACTTAGTGGTATAGCTATTATTTATTTTGTTTCAAGATTAAATCCTGATAGTAAAATGGCACATTATTTAATGATAAGTGTTTTGTTAATCTCTTTTTTATTTATACTTATCTTGCCTTTTTTACCGACCTTTCTTGCTACTGCAGCAGGTGGTGCTAAAAGGTGGATCAGGCTTGGTCCTTTATCTATTTCTCCTGTTGAATTTTTTAAGATAGGTTTGATTTATTTCCTTGCTTGGTCTTATACAAGAAGAATTGATGATAGCAAAAAAGCAATCAAACACGAAGTTTTAATTTTAATTCCTTATTTTATTTTAGCTGCTTTTGTTATTGGTTATATTTATATGACACAAAATGATTTAGGCCAAAGTGTTATCTCTTTTTTCTTGGTTTTTGCTTTAGCATTTTTTGCAGGAGCTAGTAAAAGACTTTTTGCTTTTGGCGTGGTTATTGTTGGAATGATTGGGGTTTTGGTGATTTTAAGTAATCAAAGAAGAATTCAGCGTATTTCTGCTTGGTGGGGAAATATCCAAGATGCGTTTTTACCTTTTTTTCCTGATTGGCTAGCAAGTGCTTTAAGAGTAAGCCATAACTCAGAACCTTATCAAATTTCACATAGTTTAAATGCTATAGCTCATGGTGGATTTTTTGGAGAAGGGTTGGGCCTTGGAACTTTTAAATTGGGATTTTTAAGTGAGGTGCATACGGATTTTGTTTTATCAGGGATTACTGAGGAAATAGGATTGTTAGGATTGAGCATTATATGTTTGATTTATTTGATGGTCATACTTAGAATTTTTAGAATTGCTGGGCGTTGTGAAAATAAGGTCCATTTTTTATTTTGTTCAGGTGTAGCTTTACTTTTATTATTTTCATTTTTTATGAATGCTTTTGGAATTATTTCTTTAACTCCATTAAAAGGAGTTGCTGTGCCACTTTTAAGTTATGGCGGCAGTTCTATGTGGTCTATTTGTCTTGGAATAGGTTATGTTTTAATGATTAGCAAGAAGATAAAAATTTAAACTCATTAATTAAAATATATAAAAATTAACTTAAATAAAAAATATTCTATAACAACTCTTTACAAAAAACTTTTTTCTGCTATAATTATGCTCACATTTATTATAAAGGAGGCGGATATGAAGAAATACAGGCGTTTAAACACATTATAATCATTTATCAATTTTATTTTAATTTTAACAAAGGAAAAAAATGAAAAAAATATTATATGTTGTTTTAGCGTTATTTGGTATATTAGCTTTAGGTGCTTGTTCAAGCGATAAAAATCAAGCTAGTGCTTCTGGTGAAAAAGTTTATAAAGTAGGTATAGCTGCAAATTATCCTCCTTTTGATTTTATTAAAGATGCAAAAATTACCGGCTTTGATGTTGATTTATTGGAAGAAATTGCTAAAAGAGAAAATTTAAAACTTGAATGGGTAAATATGAGTTTTGATGGTTTAATTCCTGCCTTAAAAGCTGGAAAGATTGATATGATAGCTTCTGCTATGAGTTCAACTCCTCAAAGATTAGCAAGTATGGATTTTAGTGATACTTATTTCAATACTAAAAATTTATATTTAAAATTAAAAACAGATTCTAGTATTAGCGATAAACAAAGTTTGGAAGGTAAAAAAATAGGTGTTCAACTTGGAACTATTCAAGAAAGTGCTGCTAAGACTATTCCAAATGCTCAAGTAGTTGCAAGCGAAGAAATGTTAGCAGCAATTTTAGCTTTAAAAGCTGGCAAAGTAGATGCAGTTTTAACGGATAAAGATATTGGTAAAGGTTATTTAAAAACTAATGAAGAGTTAGAAGCATTTTTAGAAGAAAATGATGGAAGTTCAGGGTTTTGTATAGCTTTTGATAAAGGAAAACAAAATGAGCTTGTTCAAAAAATTAATGCAGGTTTAGAAAAAGTTAAAGCTGATGGTACTTACCAAAAAATCGTAGAAAAATACGATTTACAATAATTAACTTAAAGCCTTGATGCTTATATTCAAGGCTTTAAAAAAATATTCTATATCTTCTTTTGTATGCGTATAATGAAAACCCACTCTTAGCCAACCTGGTTTAGATTTTAATTCTTGATTGTCTTTTAGATTGAGTAAATCATGCCCATAAGGTCCTGCACAAGCACAACCTGCTCTTGTTTCTATCTTATAAGTTTTACTTAGTTTATAAGCTAAATCAAAAGGAGAAATTCCTTCTATATTAAAAGCAAAAATAGGTAATCTATTAGTGATATTTTTTGCATATAAGATCATTTTTGGAAAATTTGTACATTGTTTGAAAAAATATTCACAAAGTTCTTTTTCTTTTTTTTCTATATTTTTTAAACCTATTTCATTGCGTATTTTAAAAGCCAAACTTGCTCTAATAAGCTGAATAATTCCAGGCGTGCCACCTTCTTCTAAATTTTCAACTTCGCATAAATATTGTTGAGATGTTCTTGAAACATAGCCCACAGTTCCACCTGCTGCAAAGCTAGGGGTATTGCCACATAGATTTTTTTTGATAACAAGTAAGCCACAAGATCCTACACCTCCAAGTAGTTTATGAGAGCTAATAAACACTGCATCGTAAAATTTAGGATCTAAATTAGCATAAGGAGCTAAAGTGGAAATATCAAAAGCAACTATACCGTTGTGTTGTTTGATTAAAGTGTAAATTTTTTTATAATCACTTAAAATTCCTGTAACATTAGAAGCTGCATTAAAGCTTGCTATGATTTGTCTGTTTTTGGATTTTTGTAATAATTTTTCTAAAAAATTAAAATCTAATTCTCCATTTTTATCTAAGGGTACTCGAACGCATTCACACAAAGCTTCTCTAAATGAAAGTTCATTAGAATGGTGTTCATAGGGTCCAACTATAACCAAAGGTAAGGTATTTTTGTCTGTATTTTTAAAATATTTTTCTTTAATAAGTGGTGGTATATATAGACCTAAAAGTTCTTGAAATTTTTTTATAGCTGCTGAAGATCCATTCCCACAAGCTATAAGAGCAAAACTATCATCTAATTCAAGGTATTTTTTTAAATTTATTCTTGCGTTTTCATAATGCTGTTGTGTGATAAAAGAATTTAAAGAGCTATCTGAATGTGTATTTGCATAGGTGGTAAGAATTTTTTTAATTTCTTTTTCTATGCTTTTTAGTGCTAAAGCGCTAGCTGTAAAATCAAAATAATATATTCCTTTTTTTAAAATAATATCTTGTTTTAGTTTTTCAATATCCAAAAAAAATCCTCTAATTTTTTGTTAAAATTATAACATACAAAATATTTATTTTAAGGATGTGATTATAAAATTTGGTGATTTTTCAAAACGCTGTGAAACTTTGGAGCTTGAAAGTATTTTTGATTTTTATAGTATTTTTGATGAGTTTGAATTTGATTTGAAATTAAGTTTATATGAAAATATCTTAAATGTTTTTATTTTGAAAGCCTTTGATATTTTAGCTTCTTTAAATTTAGATGAGAATGCTTTAAAAGCTTTGAGTGTTTTAAGTAAAAACGATAGAAAACGCTATTCTATTAATAAATCTATTCCGCATTTTCAGGCTCTAGGAATTATTAATAAACTTTTAGAGAAAAATATTTTGATCTTAGAAAAAAGTCAAGAAAAGCCAATTATAAAAAACAAAAGACAGAAAGTTAAAAAAGAATTGCGCTCTTATAATATACAAGATAAGGTTGTTTTTAAAAATCAAGGATTAAGATTTTTCTTTTATTTTATATATCCTAAACTTAATTTAATCGCGATGAAAAAATATAATGAATTAATAGAACTTATCCAAGAAAATTTGGAAAAATACCAAAGTTTTACTTTTGAACTTTTATGTAAAGAATTTTTAGCAAAAAAACTTAAAGTGGATCAAGTGTATAGTTTTTGGAATTATTATCATGAAATAGACTTGTATTATCATGAAAACAATTTTTGTGTTTTAGGTGAAGTTAAATTTAAAGAAAGAAAAATATGTAAAAATGTTTTAAATATTTTAAAAAGTAAAGCAAAACAGTTGCAAATTCAACCTAATTTATATGTGCTTTTTTCAAAGAGTGGCTTTAGTAAAGAGCTTATTTTAAATAAGGAGCGTAATTTGCTTTTATATACTTTAGAAGATTTTCAATTTTTAATTAAGGATTAAGTGTGGATGAGAATATTTTAAAAAGTTTAGATTCTAGTGAAAAAGAAAACTTACAACAAGGATTAAAAGCCTTAATAGAGCAAACCTATGTTATAGAAAATGAATATAAGCAACTTAATGAAAACTACACTGCATTAAGACAAATGGTAAGTGAGATTATAGAGGTTTTACCTATGGCTTTGTGGATTTTAGACGCAAATAAAAATATTATTTTGCAAAACAACTTAGCTACACAAAAGCCAAAGCTTTTAGAATGCATTGATCTTGATAAAACACATTATGAACTTGAGTTTGATCATAAATTTTATCTAATCAAAATCACCTCTCATACTGATAAACTTATAGTAAATGCAACAGATATTAGTGATGAAAAAAGAAATGAAAGGTTAGCTAGCATGGGAACAGTTGCAGCACACCTAGCACATGAAATACGCAATCCTATAGGTTCTATTTCTTTATTAAGCTCTACTTTGTTTGAAAGAAGTGAGTTAAAAAATAAGCATATAGTTTTAGAAATCCAAAAAGCAATTTCAAGAGTAGAGCGTATTGTAAATTCTACTTTACTTTTTACAAAAGGAGTACATGTTAATTTAAATGAGTTTAATTTACAGGAGTTACAAGATGAGTGTGAGCAAGCTATTGGAGCTTATAATTATCTAGCTAACATCGATTTTAAATTTGAATTTTTAGATTTAAAAATCAATGCAGATAAATCTTTACTTGCTTTAGTTTTGCAAAATTTACTTTATAATGCCATAGATGCTATTGAAGAAAGCGAAAATGATGATGGTTATATAAAGGTTAAGTGCGAACAAAAAGAAGATAAGGTTTTTATTAAAGTTTATGATAATGGTGTAAGTATCAAAGATAAAAAAATGGTTTTTGAGGCTTTTAAAACAACTAAATTAAAAGGCAATGGCTTAGGTCTTTCTTTATCAAAACAAATTATTGATGCGCATAATGGAGTTTTAGGTTTTGATGAAAATCCAAAATGTTTTTTTATAGAGCTTAAAATTTAAGCTCTATAAAATAAATTTTTTCTTAAAATAATAAAAAAATTTGTCCTCATAGCTCAGCTGGATAGAGCGCAGAATTCCTAATTCTGAGGTCGCAAGTTCAAACCTTGCTGGGGACACCATTTCAAGGAAAAAGATGTTTCATATAGTCTTAGTTGAACCTCGCATACCACAAAATACAGGAAGTATAGGCAGAATGTGTTTTAATGCAGGTTTTGCTTTACATATTATCAATCCACTTTTTAGTATTGATGAAAAGGCAGTTAAAAGAGCAGGACTTGATTATTGGAAAAAATTAAATCCTTTTTTATGGGATAATTTAGAAGATTTTTTAAAAGAGTATGAAAAATTTCAAGATAGATTTTTCTTTGCGACAACTAAAACTACTCAAGCTTATTTTGATGTAAATTATCAAAAAGGTGATTTTTTATTTTTTGGAAGTGAAAGTTTTGGTTTGCCTATGGATTTAATGCAAAAAAAATGGGAAAATACTATTACTATACCGATGAAAGATTGTGGTAGAAGTTTAAATTTAGCTACAAGTGTAGGCATAGTGAGTTATGAAGCTTTGAGGCAAAATTTTGCCTCTTTTGAAAAATTTTAATGATTTAAAACTTGATTTAAAAATTCTTTCAATCTTTCATTTTTTGGGTTTTCAAAAGCTATTTTAGGACATTCATCTACTGCTATAATGCCTTTATCCATAAAGAAAATTCGATTAGCTACATTTCTTGCAAATCCCATTTCATGTGTAACTACAAGCATGGTTAGACCTTCTTTAGCTACTTCTTTCATGATATTTAAAACTTCACCTATCATTTCAGGATCTAAAGCTGAAGTTGGCTCATCAAATAAAATCACATCAGGATTCATCATTAATGATCTTGCTATGGCAATACGCTGTTTTTGTCCACCTGAAAGCTTATGAGGAAAATAATTTTCTTTATCACTTAAGCCAACTTTTTTGAGTAATTCTCGTGCTTTTTTTACTGCTTCATCTTTACCCATGATTTTTGTTTGTACTGGCGCTAGGCATAAATTTTCCAAAACATTTTTATTATTAAAAAGATTAAAATGTTGAAATACCATGCTAACTTTTTGACGAATTTTATTGATATCTGTTTTTTTATCAAGTATATTAATGTTATTGATATAAATATTACCACTATCTGGTGTTTCAAGTTTATTTAAACAGCGTAAAAAAGTACTTTTCCCACCCCCACTAGGCCCTATAATAGCAATAATATCACCTTTATGCACTTCAATGCTAATATCTTTTAAAACTTCTAAATCTCCGTATTTTTTAATCAAATTTTCTATTTTAATCATGTTTGTTTAATCTCATTTCTATAAATCTTGCAATCAGTGTTAAAATTTTAACGCTTACATAATATACAAGCCCTGTAAAAATAATAGGTTTAGGGTTGTAATAAATTGCTTGTAAGCTTTTACTTTGCATGGTAATATCCATAACGCTAATATAGCCCACTATTGAAGTTTCTTTAAATAAAGAAATAAATTCATTCATTAAAGAAGGTAAGATATTTTTAATCGCTTGCGGAAAGATGATTAGTCTCATAGAAGCAGAATAATTAAGCCCCATTGCTCTTGATGCTTCCATTTGTCCTTTGTCTACACTTTGAATTCCACTTCTTACGATTTCAGCTACATAAGCAGAACTATTAAGTCCAAGTGCAATAATAGCTACATAAAAATTATCACTCCAAGTAGCAAAAATCACTACTGAAAAAATCAAAAGCTGTAAAAGCAGAGGGGTTCCGCGTATAATGTCTATGTATTCATCTATGATGAAATTTAAACTTTGGATTTCTAAAAATCTTAAAAATGCTAGGAAAAAACCAAGTGCTATTCCTATTAAAATTCCACCCACTGTTAAGCCAAGTGTTGTGAAATAACTATGAACATAAGCTTTGGCTTCTATAGTATAAGCATATTCTCCTGTAGCTAAGCCATTTTGATCTTTAACTTGTAAAATTTCAATAGGAAATGAAAAATAAGCCCAAAAAACAATAATGGCAAAAAATACAAAAATTTTCATCGTATTTTGTTTCAATTTAAACACCTTATAAAATTTTAAAAAAACTAAGTGTATAAAAATTAAGTTTTCTTTTTACTTAAAAGCATTTTTATGTGTTTTTTTGGTAAATATCGTGAGTTAAATTTTCACATAGCTGTAAAAAATAAAATAAAATTAATATAAAATTATATTTTTTTGTAGCAAATTCATTTTTTTATGATAAATTTACACTCGATTAAATTATAAAAAGGAGATAAATATGGATTTAATATCCCAATTTGTTGGCTTTGTAAATAATCAGTATTATTCCATTTTGGTTATTTTGCTTATTATTGTAGGGTTTTATTATAGTTATTTGACGGGTTTTGTGCAATTTCGAATGCTTCCTTATGTGTTTGACATTTTGACAGAAAAGCAAGAAAAACATGAAAAACACCATATTACTCCTTTTCAGGCTTTGATGATTTCAACAGCTTCAAGAGTTGGTATAGGAAATATTGCAGGTATTGCAGTAGCAGTTGTTTTAGGCGGACCTGGCGCTTTGTTTTGGATGTGGGCTATGGCATTTTTTGGTGGCGCTTCAGCTTTTGCAGAAAGCACTTTAGCACAAGTTTATAAAAGTCGTGATGGAAAAAGTTTTAAAGGTGGCCCTGCTTATTATATTAGTAAAGCTTTAAATTTAAAATGGCTTGGAGCTGTTTTTGCGGTGATTTTAATCATTACTTATGCTTATGGATTTAATGGACTTCAAAGTCAAACTATGACTTCAGCATTTGAGTTTTATTATAAAGGTATGGTTGATGCTAGTGAAGTAAGTTTTTCGCAAAGTTGGTGGCCTATTGTAATAGGGGCTATTTTGGCTATTTTTGCTGCTTATATGTTTTTTGGCGATCACACTAAAATAGGTAAAGTAAGCTCAGTTATCGTTCCTATTATGGCGATGATTTATGTTGGTTTATCTATCATAGCAATGTTTATGAATTTTGATAAAATTCCTGAAGTGTTTTCTATGATTTTTAAAAGTGCTTTTGATTTTGAAGCTATTTTTGGTGGATTTGCAGGTTCTGCTTTGGTTATAGGTATAAAAAGAGGATTATTTTCTAATGAAGCAGGTATGGGTTCAGCACCAAATGCAGCAGCTTCAGCTCTTACAACTCACCCTGCAAAACAAGGGGTTATTCAAGCATTTTCTGTATTAATTGATGTGATTATTTGTACAAGTTCAGGATTTTTGGTATTATTTTCACTTGCTTATGCTAATAATATTGGTGTAGACGGTAAGCCTATTTTAACAGCACTACCTTTGGTACAAGAATCCATGAAAGAATATTATGGAAATCTAGGTGTACATTTCACTACTATTAGTATAGTTTTATTTGCTATTACTTCTTTGATAGGAAATTATTATTATGCTCAAGCAAATATTAAATACCTTACTCAAAATCCTATTATTATTAATCTTTTTAAAGCAAGTGCCGTGCTTATGATTTTTATTGGTGCAAATATGGATTTAAAATTTGCGTGGGATTTGGCTGATACTACTATGGCGTTTATGGCTACGATTAACATCATTTCTATTTTATTGCTTGGTGGTATAGTGAAAAAGGTATTAAAAGATTTTAGCGAGCAAAAAAGACAAGGTAGAGATCCGGTATTTAGTGCTTCAAAGCTTGGTATTAAAAACGCAGAGTGTTGGGACTAATGATAGATTATATTATTATTGCTTTGTTTATAGCTTTTATTGTTTTTCTTGTGTTTGGCTTTAACCGCCAAATGCAAGAAAAAGTCAAGCAAAGAGAAGAAAAACTAAAAACAAAGAAAGATTTTAAAAAAAATAGGTAAAATACACTAAAAAATTTTTTAAAAAAGAGTGTAAAATGAAATTGTTAATAGAAATAGGCACAGAAGAGCTTCCTGCTATTCCTTTATTAAAAGAACTTCCAAATATTACTAAAAAATGGGAAAAGATTTTACAAGAGTATCATTTAGAATCTGAATTTAAATTTTTCTATACTCCTAGAAGATTGGTTTTTATCCATGAAAATTTTAAAGAAAAACAAGATGATTCTTTTGTGGAATTTATAGGTGCACCTAAGGCGATAGCTTATAAAGATGGAAAGCTCACTCAAGCAGGACTTAGCTTTTTAGAAAAAAGTGGTTTAAAAGAAGAAGAGCTTGAATTTAAAGAAATTAAGGGTAAAGAAGTATTGTATTGTCAAAAACAAGTACAAGGCTTGCAAAGCAAAGCAGTTTTAGCTCAAATGATCGAGGCTTTTTTAAAAAGCTTGAGTTTTGGTAAAACTATGAGATGGGGTGATGGTAGCTTTGAATTTATCAGAGCTATTCGCTCGCTTTGTTGTATTTTAAATGATGAATTGATTGAGTTTGAAAGCTATGGTGTTAAAAGTGCAAAAAGTACTTTTGTGCATAGAAGTGTTAGTTATGATTTGATAGCTTTTTCAAATATTGATGAGTATCTTAAGACTCTAGAGCAAAATTATATTATTTTAGATCAAGAACAAAGAAAAAAACTTATCATTGAGCAGTTAAAGACACTTGAAAAAGAAAATGATATTACTATTGCAGAAGATGATGAGCTTTTAGCTGAAGTTGTAGCTATCACAGAGTATCCAAAGGCATTATTAGGGCATTTTGAAAAAGAGTATTTAGAAATCCCAAGCGAAGTGATAATTACTTCTATGAGAGAAAATCAACGCTATTTTGCAGTATTTAAAAACAATACTCTAAGCAATCATTTTATTGTAGTTTCTAATGCGGTTTGTGAAGATTATTCTAAAATCATTAATGGAAATGAAAGAGTTTTAAGAGCAAGATTAAGTGATGCGATGTTTTTTTGGAAAAATGACTTAGCGCAGGGTTTAAATAATGATAAAATAAGCCAAATGGTTTATCTTGAAGGACTTGGAACCTTAAAAGATAAAATTATTAGAGAACAAAAAATTGCTACTAAGCTTTGTGAAGTTTTTGCTAATACTCAAAAAGATGAAATTTTAAAAGCTATAGAATACTCAAAAGCTGATCTAAGTACTCAAATGGTGTATGAATTTACTGATCTTCAAGGCATTATGGGATCTTATTATGCTAAGGCTATGGGTATGAGCGATGAGCTTGCTTTGGCGATTAAAGAACAATACCTTCCAAATGGCGATAATTCAGCTATGCCAAGTAATGAATTTAGTTCTATTGTAGCTTTGGCTTATAAATTTGATACACTCGTGGGGCTTTTTTCAATGGGGAAAATCCCAAGTGGTACAAAAGATCCTTATGCTTTAAGAAGAGCAGCAAATGGTGTTTTAAAAATTATTCTAGCTTTAAATAAAAATTTTGATCTTAAGATATTTTTAGAAACAATAGCTAGTGAGTATAAAAGCTTTGATTTGAAAATTTTATTAGACTTTATCTTAGAGCGTTTATATACTTTTTATGAAGTAAATGCTTCTTTTGTTAAAGCTGTACTTAGCTCTAAAACTTATGATGTTATTTATATTGATTCTTGTATTAAAGCTTTAATACAAAGTGCAAATAAGGCAGATTTTAGTCAAAATTTTGCTACTTTTAAGCGCTTGGCAAATATTGCAATATTAAGTGAAGTTCAAATTAATGAAAATTTGTTTAACACTCAAGAGGAAAAAGATTTATACCAAGCTTTTATGCAGTGTAAAACAAAAGAAAATAACACCCAAGAGCTTTTAGAAAGCCTTTTTGCACTAAAACCACAAATTGATGCTTTTTTTGATAAAGTAATGATTAATGACAAAGATGAAAATATTAAAAACAATCGTCAAGCTTTAGTATGTGCAATTTATCGTGGGTTTTTAAAAATAGCTGATATTAAAGAGCTTAGCGTATGAGAAAAATTCTTTTTTTACTTTGTTTTTTGGTATTTGTATTAGAAGCTAGAGAGATTGAGCTTGTAAAAGGTCAAGTAGTTTTTTTAGAATTTGATAAAAATAATTTTTTACAAATTAGCTCAAATTCTAAAAAACTTCCTTTTTTTGAGTATAAAAATAAAGTCATTGTTAGTATAGCTATACCTTATAAAAATCCTAAAGATAGAAAATTAATAGCTGAATTTAAAGATAATTCCAAAGAAGAAATTAACATAAAATTTAGCGAAGGAAACTATAAAAAAGAATTTTTAAAAGTTAGTGCTTCTAAGGTTAATCCACCTAAAGAAACACTTGATCGCATTAGCAAAGAATATCAAGAAGCTATTAAGGTTTATAATACTTATACCAATATGGCTTTATTTGAAGGCAATTTTACATACCCTTTAGAAAGTAAAATTACAAGTGCTTTTGGAAAAGCAAGATTGTTTAATGATACTCTTAAAAGTTATCATAGCGGAACTGATTTTAGAGCAGCAAGTGGGACAAAAATTTATGCTAGCAATGATGGTATTGTAAGGATTGCTTCAAATCGTTATTATGCAGGAAATTCAGTGGTAATTGATCATGGATATGGGATTTATTCTCAGTATTATCATCTATCAAAACTTAATGTAAAAGTAGGACAAAAGGTAAAAAAGGGTGAGCTTATAGGTTTGAGTGGAGCTAGCGGTAGGGTTACAGGGCCACATTTGCATTTTGGAATTTTAGTTAATGGTGTGCAAGTTGATCCACTTGATTTTATAGCCAAATTTAATGCTTTATAATGATAGCTTTTAGTGAGTTTTTTCAAAATTGGATTGATAAATATTACTCCCAAGCTGTGAGTGTTGGTAAAAATGGAGATTTTTATACCGCAGTTAGCGTGGGAAATCTGTTTGGAACGCTCTTAGCTAATCATTTTTTAAAACTTATAGATGATAAAAAGCTAATTTTACCGGTTGAAGTTGTAGAAATAGGGGCAAATGAAGGGTATTTAATGCTTGATTTTATACAAGCTCTATACACTCTTAGGGCCGATGTTCTAGAGCAGATTGAGTGTTTTATCATAGAGCCACATGAAAAATTAAAATGTGTTCAAAAAAAACTTTTTGATGAGTATGATTTGGATGTAAAAATTTATAATTCTTTGGAAGAATGTCATTTTAAAAACGCCTTTTTTTACGCTAATGAATTATTTGATTGTTTTGCGTGTGAGCTTATAAAAGATAGAACAATGGCATATGTTGATGATGATTTAAACATTATTTTTAAAGCTATGAATGAAGATCTTTTAAAAGAATGTGAAAAATATTCTATCACTAATAGCGAGCTTTGTATTTCTTATAAACCCTTTTTATCCAAATTAAAACAAACCTGTGAAAAACTAACTTTTGCGTGTTTTGATTATGCAAAAAAAGAAGAAAAAATTAGTATTAGAATGTATAAAAATCACCAAGTGTATAATCTTTTTGAAGAAAACTTAAAAGATTTTTTTGCTAAAAGCGATATTACATATAATGTAAATTTTGATCATTTTTTACAAGTTTTAAAAGAAGAGGGCTTTGAGGTGTTAGAATATAAAAATCAAAATCAAGCCTTAATTGACTTTGGTTTGGAAGAAATTATCGAGCAAGTTAAAAATATTAACCTCCAAATTTATAAAAACTTTATCAACCAAAGTAAAAATTTGATGTTTAACTTTGGCGATAAGTTTAAGTTTTTAGAATTTAAGCTTTAAAATCACTGCTTGTAATATCAAGCCCAAAGCCTTTTAAGCCTATAAATTCTTTATCGGTATTTTGACTTAGAAGTTTGATTTTTGAAATTTTTAAATACCTTAAAATTTGCGCTCCTATGCCATAATTTTTAAATTGTATGTTTTCTTGTTTTTCATTTTTCATGAAAATGATTACACCACCTTTTTGACTTAAAAATTCAATCTGTTTTAATAATTCATTAAATTTATTAGAAGTTAGAAGCTCAAAGTCGCTTCCACTAAGATAAAATTTAACATTCTCACATTCTTTCAAAGTGCCAAAGCTAAAAGCTATGTGTTCATTTTCATTGTGATCTTTAAAAGTCATTTTTTTAGCTTTAAAACCTGCTAAAATACTTTCTTCTTCTTTAATTAAAGAAATCAAACTTTCATTTTTTAAACGATACTCGATTAAATCTGAAATAGTAATCATATTAATATCATGTTTTTTGCAAAAATCAAGCAAATCGCTTCTTCTAGCCATATCTCCATTATCTTTAACAATTTCACATATTACGCATGCTTCTTTTAATCCTGCCAAACGACATAAATCCACTGTTCCTTCTGTATGGCCCGTTCTTTCTAAAACTCCACCTTTTTTTGCTATCAAAGGATTAATATGACCAGGACGCACAAAATCACTTGCCTTTGCATTATCATCAGCAAAAATTTGTATAGTCATATCTCTTTCGTAGGCACTTACTCCTGTTGTTGCATTTTTTGCATCGACAGTGATGGTAAAAGCTGTTTCGTGATTTGATGTGTTTTTAGGTACCATTAAAGGTAGTTCAAATTTTTTAGCTAAGTTCTCACTTAATGCTACACATACCACACCTCTTGCGTGAGTGATGGTAAAATTTACTTTTTCTTGTGAGCTAAATTGTGCAGGGAAAATCAAATCCCCTTCATTTTCCCTATCTTCTGCATCCACCATTACCAACATCTTACCATCTTGAAGTTCTTTTATAGCTTGTTCTATACTTATATATCCCATAAAATCATTCCTTGAAAATATTTTAAAAATATTATAGCATTTTTCTTGACATTGTATAAAAAATAATATATAATATCACTTTTAATTTAAATAAAAAATTTCTATTGGGGTATCGCCAAGCGGTAAGGCAACAGGTTTTGGTCCTGTCATTCAGGGGTTCGAATCCCTTTACCCCATCCACTTCATATGATGCCGCGAAGTAGAGCAGTGGTTAGCTCGTCGGGCTCATAACCCGAAGGTCGGGAGTTCAAATCTCCCCTTCGCAACCATTATATAAAAATAACTTATAATCTATTTCAACAGATGTTTTTTAGCAATATTGAAATCAAATTAATTTAAAATTTCTAAAATTATTGAAATTTTAAAAATGCAATACAAAGAATAAAATAGATAAAATAATATTTAACAAGAATAAATGGCGAGTTTAATAGGCGTATGATTTATTAATTAAATTATTGCACATGCTTTGTATTTTATTGTAAAAATGTAAAAAAATGATATTTTTTGCTAAATAGGTAATGTATTAAAATTTTTAGAGTGCAAGAAAAAAACAATATTGATTTAAAGTCTAACAAATAAAAATATTTCTTAATTGATGAAGTGCAAATGAGGAAACTTTATATTTTAAAGCTGGATATAACAAGATAGTATTATAAGCTGCTAACTACTTAATCATTTCTTGATTAAATTCTTTAAGATCTATAAATAATAAATCTTTATAATGATTAACAAATGCTTCTTTTAAGGTTTTATTAAATATTTCATTATGAATATTCATTCTAAGATTCTTTAGATAAGTACAATAATGAGTAGTGTTAAGTTCTTTAAATAAAACATTCATAGTTTTTTAAATTCACAGCCATTATCTGTGAGTATGCTAAATTCTTTTATGAGTATTATTAGTTTTTAAGATAATAACAAAACTTTTAAGATATGCTAGTATATCTTGTCTTTTTAGGAGATAAAGCTACAGTATAATCAATTCTTGTAACTAAATCTATCATAGTAAGTATATATTTTTATTTTATTATCGACATATTTTATAGTATCTATTGCCCAAGTATTCATAGGAGTTGTTTTAAGATTTTTTTAGTTATCTATTTTTAACTTTCTCTTGTAGCTTTTATTTTGACCTAGATAATTAATTCTTGTAAGTGTTATTCTCATTTTATCTTTAGAGATGATTCTTCCTATGGTGGAAACACTAGGAGGTAGGCTTTAAAAAATAATACAATCTTTCTTTATCTAAATTTATATAAATATGCCTAAGTCTTTTAATATTTAAAGTAATTTCCAAATCAAAAGAACTTCTTATATTTTTTACTTTAGTGTATTTTGTATTTAGGGTATTTAAATTATCATTATTTTTGTGATAAATTTCTTGTTTTCTAAAAAGTATCTTTTTATCTATATTAAAAGCTTCTAAAGTAGCTTTTAAACCATGATGCTTATGAAAGATATAATTTTTATTCTTTGTTCTATTATTTTATGTTTTATTTCAAAAATATAACTATATTCTCTTAATTTAGCAAATCCTTTTATACATCTAAATAAATAATCTGTTTGGATAAATATTCCTTAGTTAGTTTTATTAATCAAATATTTCTTGATTGGTAAATAAAAGATAGTAGTTTTATTAACTAAGAAAGTGCCAAATGTGTTCGAACTTGTGTGATAATATTTTATCTTGATGTTTTTAATCTTCACATTGAAGCAATATAAAATAAGTATAAGAAATTAATTTTAAAATATTTTGTATAATTATTCTAAGGTATATTGTAGCAATTATTATGTTATTGTAATAATAATCAAGATTTATTTAATGATTACTCTCTCTTTTTTTATGAGTCATTAAATGATATAAGAATAAATTATACTCTTGTTTTCTAAGTTGATAACATGAAATAATATTTATTTTATACTCTTCTTGAATATTAAAGATAATAAATATCTAACCACTGCAATAATCTTTAAAAAATATTGATTAAGTTTGATGTTGAAATAATGTATGCCGTACTGCCTTCTATATAGTATGAACTACAAGTAAAATTCTTTCTTTTTTTAAAAATATGATCTTCTTCATCACTTGATTGATATAACTAAGCCATATTTATATGTAAATCACTGATTTGATCTTGTTAAAACCAATTGCAATGAAACTTAAAATAAATATGGTAGTTTTGATTTTTAAACATTTGAAGAAATGGAATAAAAATCCTGAAAAAATTATCAATTATTTTAAAATAATTATAGATAAACATGACAATGAGATAAATATATAGTATTAATTTTAAAATCCAATTTTATACAAATCCAACATAATAAAGAATTTCATCACTTAGTTATTTTAAACAAACAATTGCGTTAAAAAATGAAATCATAAATAATGCTATGAAAAATATATCAAACTTATAGGATAAAATTTTTAAGTAAAAAACTATAAATGGAGTGCGGTTGTAAATATCAAAGAAACTACACCAATGAATGATTTAGAAAATCTTTTTTAAACACTTTTAAAAATACGGCTTTTAATGCCATTAAATAGCAATCACCGTGATGAAGAAGAGAAGAAGCAAGATAAGGTTTTCAAAAGAAGCACCTTTTCTTTTCTTCTCTAAATAAAATACACCTTATAGGTGCTATATGTTTTGTACTAAAATGGGTGCTAGGGTTGTCTAAGTGTGTAGCACGGAAAGCGGACAAAGTCTGCCGCTTAATATTAAGATTAAACAGATATATCTAAAAGCTGATCTTTTTTATTGTCTGCTTTATCTGTATTTGTAGAATTACTTTGTTCTTCTTTTTTAGCTTCAGCTTCTACTTTTTTTGTATTATCATTCTCAGCTTTTTTTTCTTGTTCAAATTTAGCTTCTTCAAGTTTTAATAGTGGTTTTGCTGTATAACGCAAGCTTGTATCAATAACTTGATTACAACATTGAGAATATACTAATCCCATCATTATCCTTTAGTGATTTATACAAATACCTAATTTAGCACAAGCTTGATGCTGATAAATAGGCTGATGTATTGTCTAGCAATTATGAAAAGTTGCACAAGTTAAAATTCTATCTTGTTGTTGTGAATTATTAAAATTTTTCTTGCTATGATAACTATGATTTAAAGCTAAAGCAACGCTAGATAATGAAGCAATAACTGCTAAACCTAAGATAATTTTTTTCATTATTTTTGAGCCTTTTTGTGATTATTTTTGATATATAAATAATTATAAAAGTCAAAAAATTAATTTAATATTAAATAAGAGAAAAAAACAAAATTTGCTTAAATATTGAAAAAAATTACTCAACTTTTTTTGTTTTTTCTCGCGCGTATGCGTTTTTATATATTAAAAAAAGCAGGGGATGGATTTTCACAAAAGTCTATGTGATAGGAGATAGTGAAATATTAAGTGGATAAAGTCAAAGATGATAGAGATACTTTAAGAACTTTGTTTGAAACACACAAGACAAATAATGAAAGATTAGAAACTCGACTAAAAGAAATAGGCAGATGGTGCGAAAAAAATTTAAGCGTGGAGCAGTTAAAAGAAATATTTCCATTAAAAGCCGAAAGAATAGAAAAAGAGCTTAAATATCAAAGAGCTTTTGAAAATTCTTTTGAACAAGCAAAAACTAAAAGAAACGATAGAGGGTTTGGGTTTAATAGATAGTTTTCCTTTTTGGTGCTTTAGCAAATCGCACCTGTTAAGGTGCTATGATTTGCGATAATTGGGGTGCGGGGGTTGTCTAAGTGTGTAGTACGGAAAGCGGATAAAGTCTGCCGCTTAATATTAAGATTAAACAGATATATCTAAAAGCTGATCTTTTTTATTGTCTGCTTTATCTGTATTTGTAGAATTACTTTGTTCTTCTTTTTTAGCTTCAGCTTCTACTTTTTTTGTATCTTCTTGCTGTTTAGCAATCGCCTCTTCTAATGCAGGTTTATCTCGATATTCTACTTTGGTATCTACCAAGCCGTGACAAGTATTAACAAACATTAACAATATCCTGTCCATTTGCAAAAAGCATCTTGATAAATAGGTTGATGTATTGTCTGGCAATTATGAAAAGTTG